>JAEZGT010000222.1 GCA_023416875.1 Pseudomonadota bacterium | reverse complement strand
TCCGGGCATAACGCAATCGCGCGACACACTGGAGGCGCTGATCGCAGAACAAGTCACACAAGGCGTATCTTCAACTCATATTGTGCTGGCCGGATTTTCTCAAGGAGGGGCAGTCGCTTATTACACCGGAATTCGCAGCTCGCATAAGCTCGCCGGGACATTGGCTTTATCCACTTATCTGCCGTTTTTACGCAATGCCGAAAAGGAACACAGCGGCGTCAACCTGGATTCGCCCATATTAGCGATGCACGGCAGATTCGATTCGGTGGTACCCCTGTATGCTGGAAAACTCAGCGCGGATGGTTTGTCCGCGCTTGGTTATAGTGTGGAATGGAAGGAATATCCGATGGAACACACAGTTCTGCCAGAGCAACTTGAAGATATCGGAGCATGGATTAATAAGTTATTTGGCTCCGGCTCATAAACATTTGGAGGTTGTTTCATAACGGCTGAGCACCCGAGACCGCGTTAAATCGTCCTGTGGCGGTGAGGCCAGACACAATGCTCATTTGCTCCATGTAACCACCGTGCCGACGCAGTCCTTGCTCGGCCTTTTGCTTTGTCTCGCCTTCTTTCGCATGCCGACGTCGAATAAATCGCTGTTCTGTTTCATCACGTTAACAATTATTTTTTATTTCATTTTCACCATCGGACTTTGTAAGGTTTACTAAAAGCCTCAAGTTTTGTGCGCATTATTCGACGCAGAGAAGGCCTTTTTCTTAATTTAAACTCCATTTTCGACCCGTTAACTGGTTTGCTGAGAATGGGGCGCGGAATTTGCTCCTTGGTTTTGAATGGCGCGACATTGTTGCGCTATCTACAAACATGACAACCAGGGGTGATGATATGGCCTACGAACAAAACTCTATTTATGGCCGGGAGAGCCCAGACCTGTCCAAGGAAGACTTGGGCGCGGCTGAGCGTGTGCAACGCCAAGCGCAGCAAAATTTCGATAGTTCTCGTCAATTCGATAGTACTCGTCAACAGGCTGCCAGCGGCTTGGATGCGGTTGCCGATGCAGCGGATGCCGCAGCAGAAAATCTTGATGAACATGATCAGCAAGGTCTGTCACGTTACGTGACCGAAATTGCCGATAGCGTGGCGTCCTTGGCTAATAGCTTGCGTCACAAGAGCGTGGACGAACTGGTTCACGACGTGGAAGCGATCGCGCGGAAAAATCCAACCTTGTTTATTGCAGGCAGCCTTGCGATCGGTCTCGGTGTTGGACGCTTCGCGCGCGCCTCGGCTAAAGGCCAAAACGTTGGCGAACGCCATGAGCGTGATGCGCATAGCACTCCCAATTTTGATGATGTATACCCCCGTAATGTTTCGCGAGAGGCCTATCCCGAAACAGAAGGTTCCGAAACGGCGGGGGAAATTACGCAGCGAGTGACGGAGGAAGATTATCTCGCAGACGATTACGCCATGGCTGGTGGAGACGACATTGGTTTTGAAGACAATGGCTATCTCGATAGAGATGATGAATTCCCATCCATTACGTCGAGAAAAGATCAGTCGTTTGGCTCTAATAATCGTGGAGGAAATTTTTATGAATGAGAATTATCAATCCCATGTTCGACCAGTTACGGATATACGTTCGAGCAGTCACACGGATAAATCATTAACCGGCCTGCTCCGACAGCTCACCAGTGACATCACATCTTTATTTACTAAGGAATTAGCGCTGGCCAAGGTAGAAGTTTCCCATTCCATCCATGAAGCTAAAGCAGGGGCCATCAGCACCATTATTGGTGGCTCCGTTGTTTACGCTGGTGTTTTATTTTTGTTGCTTGGCGGTGTGCTGGCGCTTGGCCAGATAGTGGAATTGTGGCTGGCGTCCTTAATTGTCGGCGGAGTAGTCGTACTGATCGGCGCGATTATGCTGGCTTCGGGTAAAAAGAAACTCCAGGCGTCGTCTTTTACACCGACGCACACTATGGACGCCATGGAAAAAGATAAACAAGCGATGAGGAGGGCGATTTAATGAATATTAATACTGAAGCCCAGAAAGATCCCGCTCAACTCGAGCGGGAAATCGATCAGCAACGCGCTCATATCGGCGATACTATTTCCGAGCTGGAAGCGCAATTTTCACCAGGTCAAATGCTCGATAAGGTGTTGAGCTATGGCAAAACCAATGGCCGGGAGTTTTCGCAAAACCTCGTCAATACCATCCGCGACAATCCAGTGCCGACCTTGTTAACGGCTTTGGGTTTGGCATGGCTGATGTACGGCCAAAACAGCCGCAGCCTTTCGGCCGGCTACGGCTATCCGTCAAATGCTAGTTACGGTGTCGACCCGGATTACGAGCATCATCAGTCCACGGCTGAAGCGCTGAAGAGCAGAGCGGCTCACACCAAAGAGCAAGTCAAAGAGAATCTGAACGAGTTTGGGCACAAGATAGGTCGAACTTCGGCTCACCTACGTCATGGTGCAAGCAATACCGGCCACGAATTGCGTGCACGCGCAGGCCAAGTTGGCGATACATTTTCGACTCTGTTGCGTGAACAACCTCTCGCTGTGGGTGCTATCGGCATAGCAGCGGGTGCATTGATTGCCGCCAGTTTGCCGGCCACGTCCACAGAAAACCGATACTTGGGCAAAACGCGGGACAAAGTCGCGGCAAAAGCCAAGCAGAAAGTGCGGGAAGGTAAACAGCGAATTGACGCTACGGGACGTTCTGTTGAAGGGGGTGCGACAGAATCTGACACGGCTTATTCGCCAGGGTACGCTTCGCCTACGCCAACTGGCTGCAGCAATAATCCGCCCAAATTGCATTCTTGATCTATGCCGGCAACAGCCCTGTTGCCGGCTTTTATCCTGACCTAATAGTCATTTTGGTCCCAAGACTGCGTCTGCCTGCGGTAATTTGACGGCGCCACTCAAAACGCATATGCCGAGTGTGCTGGTGTCACAAAACCGTCATCCTTCGGGTGGGTTCGCCTTACGGCGCACGCTTATAATCGCTAGTATTCAAAAATAATATTGTCTGATTATTCAGTAAGGCTCCCAACGTATGTTCAAGACCTCTTGGCTCTTGCGGGTCAGTTTCCCGCGATTAAGTGCGCTATTGTTTGCTCTTAGCTTGTCTGCTTGTGGTGGTGACGCCGGTTCTGGGGCGGATAGCTCATCCAGCTCCGGTTCATCTTCCAGCTCGTCGAGCTCCTCCAGCAGCTCTTCCGGTTTGGTTTGCAATTCCTGCCAAGGATTAATCATTAATGAAGCGGTTTCCTCCAATTCCGAATTCAAGGATGAGGACGGTGATAGTGAGGACTGGTTTGAGGTGTATAACCACAGTAATTCTCCGGTGCAGTTGTCTGGCTGGAGCGTGACTGATGATGCGATGACTCCTCAAATGTGGCAGTTTCCCGAGATGACCCTCGAGGCGGGGGGCTATGTGGTGGTCTGGGCATCTGATAAAAACCGCGCTACGAGCGGCAAACCCTTGCACACCAATTTCAAAATTTCATCATCCGGCGAGACGTTATATTTATTCGACAATAATGGTGTGCAAAAACATGCGTTGACCGTGGATGGCTTACGCACGGGCACATCGGTGGGGTTGTCGCTGATAAATAAATCCGTGGCTTATTACGACCGCCCGACACCTGGCGCAGTGAACAGTGATCAGGAATATCGCGGTGTCATCAACGGTACGGTGCAATTTTCCGACAAAGGCGGAGTGACCAACACAGCCATGGTGATGTTGACTGGTGAAGAAACCGGTCAAACGATTCGCTATACCACGGATGGTTCCGTGCCGACACAAGCTTCACCGATCTATCAGGGCGCACTGATGATTTCGCAAAACACCGCAATCCGAGCGAGAATTTTTGCGGATGGTCTTATTCCTTCAGTGACACAATCCAGAACCTTTTTGGTTGACGCTCGCCATGATATTCCTGTGGTAACTCTGGAGGCCGATCCGCTCGATTTTTTCGATATGGAATACGGCATTTACGTCCTCGGTCTTAACTACGAGCGGCAGGCCCCCCACTATGGCGCTAATTTTTGGCAGGATTGGGAGCGCGATATCCATTTCGGATTTTACGAGACTGATGGCAGTTTGGGCGTTGAATTCAATACAGGTGTGCAGATCTTTGGTGGTTACACTCGGTCATTTGCGCAAAAAGCTTTGGCATTTTATGCCAGAGCGCGCTACGGGGTGGATAAATTCGAGTATCCCTTTTTCCCCGAATTGAGTTACAAAAAATTCGAGCATCTGGTGCTGCGCGCATCGGGGAATGACTGGTTGCGCACCATGCTGAGGGACCGCGCCTTTACCTCTCTTATGGAAGGCAGCGGACTGGATTATCAGGCAGGCAGGGCCGTCGCTGTTTATTTAAATGGTGAGTATTGGGGCTTACACAATCTGCGCGAAAAAGTGAACGAGGATTTCTTAAGCGCCAAGCACGACGTCAAGAAAAGCGCCGTCACTATCCTGGAAGCAAATGCAGAGGTTGTTGAAGGTTCCAATGACGACTATCTCGCATTGATTGATTATGTCGCCACTGCCGACCCGAGCTCGCCGGACTTTTATGCAACAGTTGCGGCACAGATGGACATCGACAATTTTATCGCATATCAAGTGCTGCTGATTTTTATCGCCAATGACGATTGGCCTGAAAGGAATATCAAATACTGGAAAACACCGGACACCAAATGGCGCTGGATTTTATACGATACAGACTTTGGCTTTGGTTTGTATCAGTCCAATGTCACTAAAAATTCACTTGAATATGCAACAGCGGAAAACGCGATGGTTGGAGGATCCAATCCGCCGTGGTCAACATTGTTGCTGCGACGACTGTTGATGAATCCGCAATTCAAAACGCAATTCATCAGCTATTTTGCCGACCAGCTGAACTCCAGATTCCTGCCGGTCAATGTTACGTCCGTAGTAAATCGCTTGGCTGACGAGATTCGCTCGGAGATTCCGCTGCAGAAAGAGCGATGGGGAGGTCCCAGAAGTAATTGGAACTGGGAGGGCGAGGTCAAAAGCCTGATTACCTATGCCACCAGCAGGCCGGGCTATGTTTGGCAACATCTGCGCAGCCATTTCGCCCTGTCAGCACCTGTGACTTTGTCGATTGCTGGTCTCGATAGTGCCGCCGGCAGCGTTAAAGTGAATTCGGTTGTGGTGGCGAATGAAAACTGGAGCGGCGATTATTTTGCGGAACTTCCGGTCACAGTGACCGCTTTGCCAAATGTCGGCTATCGTTTTTCCCATTGGAGCGGTGACAGCGCCGCAACTGACAAAACGCTGACTTTAACGCTGACGGAATCTCTTAGCATTACCCCCGTGTTTGTGCAGGAATGATTATCCCTTGACTGGAGGCCGTTTCATAACTCGCGAGACAAGGCGAAAACGGCCGACGAGGAGAGTTTGCATGGAGGAAATGAGCATTGTGAGGGCGTTTTTAGCGCAGTATCGGCGAGCGCAGTTATAAAATAGCCTCTAGCTTAATGTTCTGAATAGTTCTATTTAGTTGTGACATTTTGATTGAAGGGCATCGGATGTGAATCCAATGCCCTTTTTTATTTTTATCGATTAATGCTTCAGAATGACATATAAGGCGTGAATGATGCCCGGAATAAAGCCCAGCATGGTTAAAAGGATATTCAGCCAAAAGTGTCCTTTGAATCCCACCTCAAGAAAAACTCCGAGCGGCGGCAGAAGAATGGCAAAAATAATTTTAATCGGGTCTGTTGCAGTTACCGGCATGCGATGTCTCCTTATTGTTGCGGATTGGTGAGCGCCTACGTCCACGCATTGCTACTTGGCGATCAGCAGCATCGCGCATGGTGAATGTAGGGGAGATAGACGAAGCCAACTGTACGCCAGGCCACAACTCGGTTCATTGCGGGAAGAACATATTCAAATTTGGAATTGTAAAATATTGTTGTCAGTTGATCTTAGTCATTGAAAATTATCGGGTTTACGTAGATTTACGTAGAAAATTCCGCTTCGTTTTGAGAATGCTTCTCTCTTATGTTGAAAAGTGACTATAAGTTCATGGCGCTGCGAACCCGGTCACGGTTGGCTCAAAGGACATTCCCTTAGAATCTATGGTGGAATTTTCCAAAAAGCAGCCACCCCGCCGCGTTTATATGTTTCCGCAGGCGGACGACAAATGAGGAGCTACAACGATAATGCGTAAAATAATAGTAATAGGAATGTTGAGCGCTCTGCTCGCTGCCTGTGGCGGAGGGGAAGACGAATCTTCCAGCAGTTCGTCGAGCAGCAGTTCGTCATCATCATCCAGCAGCTCATCCAGCAGTTCGTCCGGCAACAGCTCGACGACAAGCAGCAGTTCATCTTCGTCATCGTCATCGTCTTCTTCCAGTTCCGGTAGCTCCGGCATCGGATTTTCTGGCGATGCTGAGCGCGGTAAATCGATTTTGACCACCAAATGCTCTGCTTGCCACAAAGACAACAACAACGATGGCTACTTTGGTGCCGGTGGTGACTCCGGTGACAACGGTATTGCTGTTATTGATCCTGACGCGCTGGGATCACCCAAAGGCTATCCGGCTTACAACGGTGGTTCTGCTGGTGGTCTTGCCACATTTATTGAGGCAAGCATGGGGCCTGTGGCGGCGTGTGATAAGCAGTGCGCCCAGGATGCCGCAGCCTATATCTGGTCACTCAAAGACGGTAAAGAAGGACCTGGGGCTGTCGCAATTTCTTGTGCCAACCCCGACGATATTCATTACGGTAAGCGCGTACTTCATGTGCTCACGTCTTACGAATATCACAACTCTCTGAGCCAGCTTTTTGCTCTGCCCCTGCCAGAAGACTATTCGTCGCCGGGCAAAGTCGGATTGGATTTCCAGATTGCGCGATTGCCAAACCACTCTATGGAAGCGCTTAACGAGAGCCGTTTGAACTCGTTTTACGACAATGCCATAGCAATTGCAGATTGGGCTATATCCACTTCAGGTGCGCTGCCATTTGCATGTGATGACGCAGTGCAGTGTTCGATCGATTTCATCAATGAGTTTGCCTACGTCGCCTATCGTCGTGCGCTTACTGAGGTAGAACAATCGGAAATCACCACCATCTTCACCGAGGCACCAAGCGTCGAAGACGGTTTGAAGTGGGCTCTGCGAACAGTTTTGATGTCGCCCAACTTTTTGTATCGTTCTGAGTTGGGTACAAAGGTTGCGGATTTGTTGAAAAATCCGGTGGTGGCTCAAGGCACCAAGTACGAGTTTGCTGGTACGCCGATGACCGTAGAAAACATAAGTTTGTCCCCCTATGATCGAAAAACCTTTGACTACAAATGGACCGGCAATGACTTGGTTGCCATTACGTTGAAAGGTGAACTTAGTCCCCGAGATGCGTGGCCTACATTTTCAATCGGTTTTGGACAAACTAGGCTGCATCAAGTGAAGATCAATCACTCAGGATATAGAACGTACTATTTTCATATTGATGAGATGCCGCCGAGCCATAGCAATATCTTTTTCTTAAACGATGCCGAGATAGGCAATAACTACGATTCGCGTCCACTCGTAGTTTCTATGTTGAAAATCGGTGTTCTCGGTGAAGCCAAACCAGTCCAAGATGACGTAGCCAAGCTGACCAAAGCGGATCAAAACGCCTATGTGCTCGATCCCTATGAGTACGCCTCGGCATTGTCCTTCGCGTTAACTGGTTCGGCCCCTTCGAAAAGTTTCTTGGATGCAGCTGTCGCAGGTGAGCTTGTTGATCCCGCCAAGCGTGAAGCTCATGTCGATGCACTGATTGATTCGCCACTCGGTAAGGCTCATATCGAGCGTCTGGCCGGTAACTGGTTCCGCACCGACGGCCTGATCTCCAAGACCCGCAATGTTCCCGAGTTCACGACTGAAGTGCGTCAATCGATGATGCAGGAGATTCGCGAGATCTTTAAACACGTCTTCTATAACGGCGACTTCCCGAGCATGTATGCAGGCAATTTCACGTTCCTCGACAGCACTCTGTCTGAGTTCTACAAATTACCGGGCGGTGGCAATTCTCACGGCAACTTCCGTTATGTCGACACCTCCAATACGTTGCGCGGTGGTGTTATAGCATCAGGTGCCTATATGGCCTACAACGCTCATATGGACTACACCTCTCCGATTCAGCGTTCGGCGCATTTCCGTCAAGACGTGCTGTGTCAATCGATTCCTTTGCCAGTCAATCTGGAGGATTCTGCGGAGCGGGAAGAGGCTGCGAAAGTTGTTCAGTCGCGCATTGAGGCGGGCGATATTACTACCGCTGACTATTACGATATTCAGACCAATATTCGTGGTTCATCCTGCGCGTCCTGTCATAACGCCATTATTAACCCTCTGTTCGGTATGGATGATTTTGACAACGTGGGCCGCTTGCGACCGCGCGTCAATGGCAAGGTTGTACAGAGTGGCCTGACGCTCGTTAATGGTGTCGCGGTTCCTCAGGGTGAAAGCAACCTGTCCATTACCCAGGTGAATGATGGTGGTTATCTGTATGCCTACGATGTGGTAGGAACTTTGTCTGGCTCCCGAGCGGATGCGGCGAAAGCTGCGGGTGATGGCCTGAAATTTAATGGGGCAAAAGACCTGGGACGTGTGATTGTGGAGAATGATCTGCCGGGTATCGGAGCGTGTTTGATAGAGAAATCGACTCGTTATGCGCTCGGATATTCATTGGATCAAGCTTTCTTGGATCCCGTCGAAAATGGTCACTACGGTATCAGCAATGCACAGGCTGCTGAGTTCGCATGTATTAAAGATGAGCTTAATTCCGCTTACGCCGCTGCGAAAAGTCCTCGTGACGTACTGAAAGCGATCGTCATGTCTGACGCTTTCCGTTTCCGTAAATAACAAATTTGCTGCGGGATCTGCGGATCCCGCTGTAATGGCCAACGATAGGTTATGACCATGAATGATTCAAAACAATTACCGCAGCCGAATGAAAAAATTGCGGAAGCTCAGCGTAAAGACGTGCAGAAATCACGTCGTAAATTTTTGGATTTGGTAGCCAAGTCCGGTATCAGCTCAGCCACGCTGCGTTATTCCAGCCTGCTGGGTGGGGTGATGACGGCGCGTTATGCAAGTGCGCAGGAAACGCCAAAGCGGGTGGTTTACTGCTATATCCACAGTGGGTCGCCTGACGATTGGCGTCCGAGTTCGGCTTCCAGCATTTCCTCTAACCAATCTTCGTATCATTACGGCCCCGCTGGCTATAACGTGGCGCAGATATGCCATTTCCGCGGTGTGGATACTGAGGTCGCCGGGCACGGTGGTGCTCGCCAGGCGCTCGGCGGCGACTACTCGAGGAATACTGTGGATATGGACTTGGCCCCGGTTCTAGGTCCCAGAAGTTACTACTCCACGATATTCCTGGGTTCAAATGCACAGGAATCCGGCAGAGACGCGAATACCATTATCAGTAAAGCCAGTTTGCCAGAAGATGATCCCGGCAATGCTTTGCGCAGATATTTCGGTGCTTTGCCTGATGTTGGCAAAGATGACACTTATATTCTGTCATTCGATGCCCAGAAGCGGGCTCTGGATAACATCAAGAAAAAATTAAGTACGGACGAATATGCTCGGGTACAAAACCACTTTACCGCAATTGAGAAAATCGAAAGTCGTATCGCGGATTTGGCCAATGCGGCGGCGCCAGACTTAAATGCCTGCAAGCCAACGATTCCCGGTGCCTACGATGATTCCTCCAACGCTGGAATGGTCGCGCATGCAAAATTACAGGTAGATGTTCTGGTCGCAGCTTTCCAATGTGACCTGACTCGAGTCGGAGTGCTGCAGATCGGCAACCACAATGGCGCCGGTTGGACCTACCGCGGTTTCGACGGTCACAGTGCCGCCCACTCAGGTGGTGCGTCAGTGTGGAACCCGATGATGAAGGACAAATTTGAGGTGCCGGCCTATTTCATCAAGAAGTTGATGGACACCATGGATTCGGACGGACAACCGCTTATTAACAGTACGGCATTTTGCCAGGTGACCTGTTTCGGTAATGGTTTGTCCCATGCATCCACAAACGCACCTTTCCTTTTGGCTACACAAATGCCTGGATTTAAATCCGGATTTTCTTCCAAAGGTACGGCGTCCACCTCTCGTGATTTCCATGCGGAAGTCGCAAAAGGTCTTGGTGTTGATCCAAAAGGTCTGCACCTCGGTGGCGCCACTGGCGGCGATGTAGGGCTTGTTTAACTAAATTGACCTGAAGGAGATTTTTCTGGTCTTATCCATCGAGCCCCGCCAAGGTGTTGGCGGGGCTTTTTTATTTTTTCGACTCTGCCGTGCGAATTCGTTTTATTATCCTCGGCGTGCTTTAACAAACCTCTAAGGTTGGTTTTTTGATGACTCAGTCGACCGGTTTTGATTTCCCTGTGGGAATGCTCGTATGTCCAGTGTGTGGGCAGGAAATTGTTTCCAGGCAATGCAGTGGATGTAATAGCGAATTTTTTGCGTTGGATGGAATTCCCTGTCTATTCACCACTGGGATTCAACAGCGAAATCTCTGGCAGCATCAGATGGCTATGATGGAATCTCAGGGCGCGGAGGCGCTTGAACATATTGATTATATTTTACAGGGCTACGACCTTTCGCCGCTGACACGCGACCGCCTCGAGCAGGCAAGGGTATCTATGAGCGACAGCTTGGATGTCATTATGGGGCAATTAAGAGGTGCGGGTCTGCAAAGTCAGCGCGATGCTGTTTTTGAGCAGATGCGAGTGGATAATCCCACGGAGTATTACCATCACATACTGCGCGACTGGGCTTGGGACAATGAACCCAATCGGCACTATAAGACCCACGTTAATGATGCCAATCTTGAGCGCGTGCTGAACGTCTGGCGCGATCCAGCCCCGGGCAAAATGCTGTTTTTAGGCGCAGGTGCCGGGCGTTTGAGTTGGGATTTGCACAGATTGCTTAAGCCTCAATTTACGATTGCATCGGACATCAATCCATTTCTATTAACCTGTGCGCAATCATTGATTAAAAATCGGCAGGCGATTGTGCTGCCGGAGTTGTACACCTATCCACAAATCGGTTTTCCCTATGCGAAATCTTGGTTGATGGAGCCGCCGCATGACCCTGACAATCTACACCAAACCTGGTTTGCGCTCGGTGCCGACGTATGGAATATGCCTTTGAAGGAGAGCAGCGTCGATACAATCGTGACCTCCTGGTTGTTGGATGTCACTGGTGGTGACGTCAAGGATTTGATTGCGGTGGTCGATTATTTGCTCAAGCCCGGTGGCTGTTGGGTTAATACCGGCCCATTGTTGTATTCCGCGCAATTGAATTTTGACCTCAAATATTCTGCGGAGGAAATTCTGGATTTTGCCGATATGGCTGGGTTTGATGTTGAGCACCAGAGTGTTGAAGAAGCCGCTCATATGGCCTCGCCGCTCAATGTCCGATATCACCACGAGCAGATTTTTTCCTTTTCGGCGCGCAAACGTACACGGGCGAAACCGCTTCCGCAGCCTGGTAACACCTCTGCATGGTTAACCCCACCGTGGCTGGTGATGCACCACCAGCCGGTGCCGCAAATAAACTTCCAGTGTCAGATGGGCCACGAATTTATCGCTAGAGTGTTGAGTCTCGTTGATGGCAAAAGGAGCATTTATATGATTGCCCAGGTGGTACAGCCCTATCTGCCTGAAGGCGTGGATGCGAAAGAGGCCGTTGTAGCACTCTTTGGCCAGATTCTTGAACAAATGGCCGGAATCGGCGATTGATCACCCTGGTGCCCTGTTTTTTCATTGTGATAAATCGACAATCATTCATAGCTATCGTTGTGTTTCGTTTGAGCCTTGCCGCAAGACTGGAATCCGGCCAATGATTACTTACGCGTCTTCCTACGTTAAGATAGACCGCAAACTGTTTAGGTCTGGTTAGTCGTGATTCCCAAAGAACTGCGTATTCCTGGTTATGAGATAGAAGTGCTCCTGGGCAAGGGAGGGATGGCGGCTGTTTATCAGGCTAGGCAGCAGAGTTTCGGTCGCGAAGTCGCGCTGAAAGTATTGAATCCCAGTCCTGAAGATCTCGATGAATTCAGCCGCAGGTTTCTGCAGGAATCCTCGATCGTTGCCAAATTGCATCACAGTCACATAGTGCAGGTTTATGACGTTGGGCGGCACAAGGACTTTTTCTATATTTCCATGGAGTACCTCCATGGCGGCGATTTGAGCGGCAAGCTGAAGGAAGGATTGAGCCTTCGGGATTCGGTGAAAATCATCAAGCAGCTCGCCGACGCGCTGGATTTTGCGCATCGGAAAAATATTATCCATCGCGATATCAAGCCTGCGAATGTCATGTTCCGGGAAGACGGTGCGGCGGTGCTGACGGACTTTGGTATAGCAAAGGAACTCGAGTCCCAAGCGGAGCTTACTCAGGCGGGTGTGGTAATAGGCACCCCGCGCTATATGAGCCCCGAGCAGATTCGGGGAGAAAAGGTGGATCACCGGGCGGATATTTATTCTCTGGGAATCGTGTTTTATCGCTGCCTCACCAACTATGTGCCTTTTGACGGCAAGGATATGTTGACCACTGCCAATCTGCAGGACAATGAGCCTGTGCCGAGTCTCCCCACCGAGGTTGCCTGCTTTCAGCCCATCATCAACCGCATGTTGGAGAAAAACCCCGACGACCGTTTTCAGCGCGGACGTGAGGTTGTGGAGGCCCTGGAGAATCTGGATCGCACCGCCTTCCAACCCGACATAACCAATCTGGATGTCGCTGAGGCAAATCTGCTGGCACCGCCGACGGTGACTTCCATCAGCGGCCGCTATCCCAGTGCGAAAATGCCGGCCGCTGAGCGTGTTTCTGATATGGAAGGCACGCAGTTCCGCGCCATCAAGCCTATTACCGGCAATCCGACCATCCGCGCGGAGCATATGATCAAGTATGAGCCGCTGGAGGTTACGCCGCGTCCTGTTCCCGTCCGGCGCTCATCGAAAAAATCAGCGGCGCGGACTGTGCTGTTGGTTTTTATGTTCTTCTCGGTTGTGGTTTTTGCCTCGACATACTATCCGCACGAGTTGACTCGTTTCTATGGCTCAGCGTTCTTGGCGGATGTCAGTCCGCGCCTGTCTGAGTTGTGGGCGAAAACGACGCAGGCGGCGGCAAAGCTAAGTCCTGCCGAATGGCCCACACAGGAAATACAGGTTACCGAGCCAGTTCAGCCTATTGACCAGGAGAATTTTGCGCTCGAAGACCTTTCAGACAACACGCAATCCACCGGCGGCGTCATCGCGGTGCCACCAGTCGATAAGACGGAGACTGTGGAGGTGGAAGAGCCCTTAGTACGAGAGCCCTTAGTACAAGAGCCCCTAGTGCAAGAGCCCATAGAGGAAGAACCGCCCGCACCAGTCGAACCCGATCCCGCAGAAATAATCGCGGGTTTATTGAGTGAGGCCGAGGCACATATGGCGGGCAGACGCCTGCGCCGTCCGGTGAACGACAATGCCTATCTTAAATTCCAGCAAGTATTGGAAATAGATTCGGAAAATGCTGCAGCTCTTGAGGGAATGACCCGTATTGCGAATACCTACACAGCCATGGCAGAGCGTGCTATTCGCGAAAAGCAGTTTGATCAAGCGAAAAATTACATTAATGAAGCGCGCGCGGTAGCGCCCGAGCTCGCCAGTTTGACTGGACTGGAAAC
>JAEZGT010000182.1 GCA_023416875.1 Pseudomonadota bacterium | reverse complement strand
CGTTGTCCGCCTGCGTTATCAGGGTGAGAAATGGGAACTGACCCAGATTCCTCAAGCGCAAGCCGCTCTGGTGACGCTCAACCCTCGCAATGGCGCAATTCTAGCTCTGGTTGGCGGATTGGATTTTCAACAGAGCAATTTCAATCGAGCAACTCAGGCACGACGCCAACCTGGCTCAAGCTTTAAACCCTTCATGTATACAGCGGCATTGGAAAATGGCTACACCGCCGCGAGCATCATCAATGACGCACCTATAGTGTTTGAGGATGATAATCAGGAAGCCGCGTGGCGGCCCGAAAATTCCGGCGGCGATTTCCTCGGTCCCACACGCCTGCGCAAAGCGCTATACATGTCGCGCAACCTTGTGTCCATTCGCCTTTTGCACAGCATGGGGATCGACCGCGCAATCTCCACTTTGGACCGATTCGGCTTCGATTCCAAAGCCTTCCCCCGCGACCTGTCGATCGCGCTCGGCAGTTTTGCGGTGACGCCCCTCAATATTGCACAGGGTTATGCGGTGCTCGCCAATGGCGGCTATAAGGTCGAGCCGTATCACATTGAACGCATTCTCAACTTCGAAGGTCGTGCGGTTTACGAAGCCCGTCCTGCAACTGTCTGCCGCGGCTGCGAGGAACAAATCGCCGATGCGCAAGACACTCAAAATAATGATCCATTTTCATTTTCCGGCGACCCATTTGCGATCAGCGAATCTCTGCGCAACCTCCTCGGCGGCATGGAGCCCGAAGAGTATCCCCATGCTCCGAAAGTCATCGACGACCAGGTTGCTTACATCATGGATTCCATGCTCAAAGACGTGGTAAAGCGCGGAACAGCCACCAAAGCCAAAGTGTTGCAACGCAATGATCTAGCGGGCAAAACCGGCACCACCAACAGCGCTACCGATGCGTGGTTCGCCGGCTACGGTGGCGATCTGGTGGCGGTGGCCTGGCTCGGTTTTGACGATACCACCACACTCGGACGGCAGGAGTACGGTGGCACCACCGCTTTACCGGTATGGATCGAATTCATGCGGCAAGCGTTGCGCGGCAGACCCGAGGTCAACCAGCCGCAACCACCCGGTCTTGTCACCGTACGTATAGATCCAGATACCGGCAAACGAGCGGACCCGACAACACCAAATGCCATCTACGAAATTTTCCGCAGCGATCAGGTGCCCGCACTGGAAAGTGATAAAGATGTGGAATCACCTTGGCAAAAATCCGGTGAGGTCCGCACTGAGACTATTTTCTAAGCAGGGAAAATTAGGGAAGTATCGACAGGAATGTGAACTATATATAGAAGAAAGAGATGGGGGCTGGTGCCAGCCCCACAAGCATTAACCCGCGCGACGGCCGGTGAAGCGCTTGTTGAAGCGGTCAATACGACCACCGGTGTCGACCATTTTCTGTTTGCCGGTGTAGAACGGATGGCATTCGGAACAGACGTCGATGGTGATGTTTTTAGCAACGGTGGAGCGAGTTTCGATCACGTTTCCGCAGCTGCAGGTGGCGACCATTTTGCCGTATTTGGGTTGGATGCTTTCTTTCATGGGGATGCCTCATGTGCGTATGCCGCCACCCGATCTTGTGCCGGGCACCGCATACTGGTTAAAGTTGCTGGCGTTTAAGGGCGCGAATAGTACCAGAATGCAATGGATCCGCAAGCGAAACCTGCGTAAAACTTAATCACATTCCACTCATCCGTCAGCCGCGTCCAGTCACTCAATGCCGAAAATTCTGATCGTCGCCCTGCCAACTCCCCTGCGGCGCTTGTTCGAATATCTTCCGAATCTGGAATCTGCCGACATACAGCCCGGCATGCGGGTCGAAGCGCCGTTCGGCAGCCAGGTGTTGGTGGGAATCGTCGTGGATGTCGCGGATACCGCCACCTACCCCCTCGACAAGCTACGTCCGATACAGGCGGTGCTGGATAAACATCCCATACTGCCGCCGGACATAATCGCGCTGTGCCGCTGGACCGCAGATTATTACCAGCATCCCCCCGGAGAGGTATTCCACGCAGCTTTGCCTACCCAGCTGCGCAAAGTCGAAACAGCGCAGGCGCCCCTTATTTATTGGCAACACACCACCAAAGGCAAAGGCCTCCCAGAGCAGGCGCTCCGGCGCAGCCCCAAGCAACAGCAGGTGCATCAACTGTTGCTCCAGCACGGCCGCCTGAGCGATGTAGAACTCAAAACGTTTGGTGTCAGCCGAACGGCGCTCAGATCGTTGCTCGAAAAAGACTTGGTGTGCTGTGAAGCTGGTGAACCAATTCATCAGCCCGCTTCACCTTTAGCTACTGACTTTTTGCTAGCGGAAATGCCACAGCAGCTCAATCAGGAACAGCAGACTGCGCTGGATCGCATCCGCTACCACCACTACCAGACCTATCTGTTGGAAGGCGCGACCGGCAGCGGGAAAACAGAAGTCTATCTCCACGCCATCGCCCGAACTCTGCAAGCCGGCCAACAAGTGCTGATGTTGGTACCGGAGATTGGCTTGGCGCCGCAAACTCTCAGCCGGTTTCGCAATCGCTTTCGAGTGCCGATTGTGCAACTGCATTCTCACATCGCCGAAGTCGAGCGCGCCAAGAACTGGCGTGCAGCTGCAAATGGTGAGGCGCGCATTGTCATCGGCACCAGGCTGGCGATATTTACTCCCATGCCCTTCCTGGGCCTGATTATTCTGGATGAAGAACACGATCTGTCATTTAAACAGCAGGACGGCTTGCGCTACTCCGCGCGGGATCTTGCGGTGATGCGCGCTTATAAGGCCGAAATCCCCCTGGTTCTCGGCTCGGCGACACCATCTCTGGAAAGTCTGCAAAATGCGTTGGGGGATCGCTACGAGCACCTCCAGCTGAAAGCTCGCGCGGGCGGAGCGCAGCCACCCCGACTGGAAACGGTGGATATGCGCCACGAGGACATCAACAGCGTTCTTAGTGTG
>JAEZGT010000157.1 GCA_023416875.1 Pseudomonadota bacterium | reverse complement strand
GCGTTGATGAACTCCCTGGTTTCCGCCGAACCGTGTTGCGCCAATAAATCGCAATACTGGTCAAAATCGCGAAATTTGAGCATGCGCACGCGCCGCGCCAGTCGGCCATAGATCATATTCTGTTTGTGATCAGATAATTTAATTCCCGTCAGCTCGTAGGCGAGCTGTTGCAGCTGACGGAAATTTTTTTCGGACATGGGAAATTCGCGATCGTCTACCACGCCAGGGGGCAAATTCGGCTTAGGAGAAAATGTGGTCATGATGCACAGAATTACGCGTACATTATTACGACCGCCTGTCGAAATCCTGCTTTATTGCTCCACAGGTCTCTGCCCCGCTTCGGCGCGTCTTTGTGCGGTCTGATTAAACCATTCATCCAACATTTTTTCTTCTTTGCGACTGAGAACGCGCTGCTCGTCCGCGCGTACCCGCGCAACCAGTTCTTGCAGCGCCCGTCGCTTCAAATGAGCGATACGCCAGTCTTTCTGTTTAGCATCGGCAATGGATTTGCGGCGTTCGACTATTTGTTGCTGCTGCCGCACAGCTTCCGCGAGTTGCTGTAAAAAGCTGCGCTGCTGAGCAATATCCTGAGCGCGCATGCGCATGGAGGGTTGCGTAAAGGCGGTTTCATAATCTTGATAATAACGCTGCAGATCGGCCATTTTTTCCTGATCGTCCTGCCATAAACGCCGCGCCATCTCAAATGCCTCGGCGGCTTTATTTTCCGCGCGCTCGGCAATCTCCAGCACCATGTTTAATCGTTTTGACCGGCTCATAAAACGGCTTTGCCTGTATTACGCGTGTATGTACGTAATGAAAAAGGTGGAGTTAGCGCGCGCCCGGCGGTTTTTTCGGTGGCGCTGCACGGGGTGGCTCCTGGGTTTTCATTTTTGCCCCTGCGTCCTGCCCTGCAGCCAACAAGGTCTGCAGGTTATTGACACTCTCCACCAGCGGTGCCTTTTGCTGAATTCCCTGGCTGACAAACTGCACCAGATGGGGATAGCGCTCGATGGCGCGGTCCGTCACCGGGTCGCTGCCGGGACTGTATGCTCCTATGGCGATCAAGTCCTTGTTCTGCCGGTAGCGCGCCAGCAATTGTTTGAACTGCAGCGCGCCTTTTAAATGACCTTCGCTGACCACGCTGGGCATCACCCGGCTGATGGAGGCTTCGATATCGATAGCGGGGTAAATCCCCTCCTCCGCCAGTTGCCGCGACAAGACCACGTGGCCGTCGAGAATGGCGCGGGCGGAATCCGCAATCGGATCCTGCAGGTCGTCACCCTCGGTTAATACAGTATAGAAGGCGGTTATGGATCCGCCTCCCTTAGCGGCATTGCCCGCGCGCTCCACCAATTCCGGAATCCGGGCGAAAACCGACGGCGGATAACCCTTTGTTGCGGGGGGTTCGCCAATGGCGAGAGAGATCTCCCGCTGGGCCTGGCCGTAGCGGGTGAGCGAATCCATCAGCAGCAATACGCTGGAACCCTGATCGCGGAAGTACTCCGCCACCCGGGTCGCCAGCTGCGCAGAGCGCAGGCGCATCAGTGGCGCTTCATCCGCCGGCGCGGCCACTACTACGGCGCGCTTGAGCCCATCAGGGCCGAGGATATGGTCGATAAATTCCTTCACCTCACGGCCGCGCTCGCCGATCAGTCCCACCACAACCACATCGGCGACGGTGTATTTGGTCATCATGCCGAGCAGCACACTCTTGCCCACGCCGCTGCCGGCGAACAGACCGATACGCTGCCCCTTGCCGACGGTCAACAAACCATTGATGGCGCGGATGCCCACGTCCAGAGGTTGATCAATGGGATGGCGGTGCAAGGGATTGATGGCGGCGGCGTTAAGGCCGATAGGCTCACCCTTGAGCGGGCCTTTGCCATCCAGGGGGACCCCCAGGCCGTTGATAATGCGGCCGAGGCACTCGGGGCCCATCACCAGACCTTGGGTGTTGTCCACCGGCACCACCAGGGCGCCCGGCTGCAAACCGTCAAATTTTTGGATGGGCATCAAAAAGGTTTTGTCTTCAGTAAAGCCGACGACTTCGGCTTCCACCGCTTTGCCCTGTGGCAAAACCACCCGGCACTGCTGCCCGACGGAGGCGCGCAGACCCACCGCCTCCAGAGTCAGACCCACCATGCGGGTGACACGCCCGCTGGCAACAGGCGGCGTATCCAAAAGGGAAAAACGGCGGTAGCGCGCCAGACGCTGGTCGATGGTGCGGCGGTCAGAAGTGGTCATCACCGGCCCTTTCCACGCTATTCATGTCCGTACTGTTCGGGTCCGCGCTATTCCAATCAGGTTGCGATGTGGTAATTGGAGCGTCAGATATCGCTTCCGCGTCTATTTCGGGTGCAAATTGGGACTGGGGAGCGATGTCGGATTGAGATGGAGATCGAGGTTCGGGAACGTAATCCGCCACGGGAATTTCTTCGCCCGCATCCAGATCGCCAAGAAAATTCGCCTGCTCCAGCATCTGCTGCAAACGCTGTTCGACGGAATAATCCAACAGGCTTTGATCGGTTTCGAGACGGCAGCCGCCGCGGCTCATTTTGGCGTCGGGATAAAAAGTCCAGTTGCGACCCTGATTGGCGAACACCTCGTACGCCAATTCCACATCGTCCGGGTGCAAATAAATGCGAATATTTTTCGCCCCTGCCGGCAGCGCACCAACTGCGCGCTCCACTAAATGAAACAGACTGGAGGGATCTTCACTCAATTCGCGGTTGAGCAAATGTTTGGCGAGGTGCACGGCCATATCGAGAATAATATTGTCCAGCCGACTCTCTTGGGTGATGAGTGGGCCCAGCAGCGCATCGGCAATCTGCTGAAAGCGCTGGCGCTGATCGTCGAGGGCGGCCTTGACTTCGCTATAGGCTTTTTGCTCGCCTATGTGCAGGCCCTTTTTCTCGCCTTCCGCATACCCTTTTTTCAGCCCTTCCAGATAACCGCGCTCACGTCCTTCTTCTTCCGCTTGAGCGGCGATTTGCTGCAATTGTTCCGCCGTTAGAGGTTTGATTTTCGGCGCGGCCACTTC
>JAEZGT010000191.1 GCA_023416875.1 Pseudomonadota bacterium | reverse complement strand
GTCGCATTAACGGCGGTGAAGGATCCGATGCGGTCAACTTCCGCTACGATGCGCCCATAAGTGTCGATTTGTCTCGTGGTCTTGCCGCTGGCTTGCTCGTCGAAGGCGTAGAGCGTTTTACGGCACTCAACGCGCTGAGCAACTTAATCGGTGTTGACGCCGAGTCCACCTGGACTGTCGATGGCGCCAACGCGGGAAGTGTGCGTTATCTGCTGGCTAGTGGAACGGAGGCGATTAATGTCGCGTTCGACGGTTTCGGCAATCTGCTGGGCGGTTCGGGCGATGACCGATTCGTGGTTGCTCAGGGTGGTTCTCTGAGCGGCACACTGGACGGCGGCACTGGCCGCAATGTTGTGGATCTGCAGGGACTCACCAGTGACGTGCATGTGGCTACTGCTACGGATGTGGCGCTGCCGACAGGTGTTGCGCGCCTCAGTCTGGTTAACGTGGATGAGTTGATTGGCAACGGCAGAACCTGGCTCTACGGTGCCAGCGACCGCAGTTATACCTGGACCATCGACGGCGCACGTTCCGGCCGTGTTACCAGCACGCTGGTGGACGACGGCAATCGGGTGCTGGCGTTTGAAAACTTGTCCGCGATTCGCGGTGGGGCGCACGACGATATCTTCCAAGTGACCATCGCTACGCCGCTGCTGTCCCTGGATGGTGGCAGCGCTGTCACGGCGGACTTGGTGGACTACTCCCTGGTCAACGGCAATCTGCGCATCAATGTCGCGGAGGCATTGAGCGGCCAAAACGGTGTCATCACTGGCATCGAAGGTATTCGCGGTAACAATGCTGGGCCGGACTCATTGCACACGGCTGAATTGATCGGCCCGGACGGCGGTGCCGTCTGGAACATCGACAACTTCGGCGGCTTGGCGGACGGTGTCAACGACGGCGAAGTGTCCTTCGGCGATCAAACCATCAGCTTCCTAGATTTCAACCTGCTCACCGGTGGGGCCGGTAACGACACCTTCAACCAGAGTTCAAGTGTGGTGCTCGGCGTACTGAATGGTGGTGCGGGCAACGACACCTTCAATATCGATCTGGCCGGCGCCAATACCGGTACTCGCGTTATCGGTGGCACGGGCAACGATACCTTGCTGCTGCGCGGTGGCGAGGCGGAGGGTGTGCTTACCTATACTGCGGTCGCCAATGGCGGGGAGTTCGACTACGGCTTCGCCGGCGAGCATTACAAGGTTGGCCACCAGGAGGTTGAAAACCTGCTGGATCAGTCTTTGGCGGAAACTCTGGAAATCCGCGGCGCAAGCCTTGCGGAAACCTTTGCCTTGGGTAATGGCCGGTTCCAGGTGAACGGCGGCGACATGATCGAGCATCGCAACAAACGCGATATCGCGGTGCGCACTGGCATTAACGACATTATCGACATCGCGGAAAACCTGCAGGTCGCGGGTACGCTGACTCTGGCGAACGGCACCGTTACCGCCAATGATCCGGCCAGCGCCTCCATTACCGCTCCGCGCCTTGTGTTGGACTCTGTTCGGGATGTGGGCTTGGCCAGCGCCCGTCTGCGCACCAGCGTCGAGGATTTGCTGGTGCTGAACAGCGTCGGTGATATCTATCTGCAAGAGCAGAACGGGTTGAACCTGGCCGAGTTCAACGCCAACGGCGTGTTCGATCTGCTCCTGCTCAACGGCGACCTGAGCAACAGCGCACCGTTGTATTCCGCAGACGTGTTCCGTGTTTCTGCCGACAACGGCAATATCACCCTGACCGGCGCGAACCAGCTGCGTGACGATGTGGCCCTCTCCGGCCAGCGTGTGGAACTGCATAACGCCACCACCCTCACCCTTGTGGAGGTCAATGCAGAGGACCTGATTCTGCGCACCCAGCGCGGTATCGAAGGTGATGGCCCGGTGGTGGTGTCTGGCTTGACCAGCATCGACGCGCAAGGCGATGTGATTTTTGATTTCGCCACCAACGATTTCAATCGAGTGCAGGTCACCAACGCGGTCAATCTGACTCTGGTGGACCAGAACGCGATCGAGCTGTTGGATATCAATGCCTCGGGCGCGGTGGTGATTCGCAGCACCAATAACCTGTCTCTGACGGACCAAGTGACTGGCGCTAATGGCGTATCAGTGTCGTCCGGCAATGGTTCCATTAATCAGAACGGCACTATCACGACCAGCAATGGCGCAGTGGTGGTTTCCGCCGGCAATGGAGAGATCAACATGGACGACGATGCGCGCATCGTTGCCAATGGTGGCAGTGTCAATATCAATGCTGGTGCTGGCGACGTGAACATGGGTGGAGGCACGCGCATCACCGCCAACGGTGGCGACGTCAATATAGTGGCGGCGGACAGCGTGGTGGTCGCAGAAGTGGTGAGCTCCGGCACGGTCGTTATTAACGCCGGGAGTGGCAACGTCAGCGACGCGAATGGCGGGGCCACCAACGTTACTGCTGGCGGTCTGCAAAGCGCCTCCAATTCCGGTTTTGGCAGCAACGACGCCATCGAAACCGCAGTCGGCAGTATCAACGTCGCCACCAACTCCGGCAATGTGGCGGTGAATAATACCGGCGCCGTTACCGTGGAAGGTGTGCGCACCGGCCAGGGGGATATTTCAATTGTTAACCAAGGTGACGTCGAACTCGGTGGCGGATCTATTTCCGCGCAAGATGGTGCCAATGGCGGTAGCGTCGATATCAGCGTCAGCCAAGGTAGCGTAACGCAGAGCGGCTCGACTCAGATTCCCGCCGTGAAAGGTACGGGTTCTGTTGTCATCAGCGCGCCGGACGGAGCCATCGGTGCCGGCGGTGGTCTGCGGGTGGATGCACCCATTGTCGAGATTATTGCGGCGATTAAAGCGGGCGAGATTTTCGTCAATCCAGGCGCCGATAAAATCGAGTACTTCTCCGGCAGTTTTAAATTCGATGATCAGCTGCTCGCGATAGCGCCGTTGGAAGATATCAATCCTGCGATTTTCGCCAACGTCAGAAGTTACTTCTTCAACGACATTTCGCTGTTGTTGCCGCGTGACCAACGCTACGACGAAGAGGAGCGAGAGGAAGAAGAATAAAAGTTCCGTCGGGTCGCGCTGGCAAACGCGGCCCGCTTTTTCATTTCTCTGTTCACTTGCCGATTCGCGTAAAATCCGCCAATCCGTCTGCGAATAAACTGAAGAAGGAAATTCGTTCACTATGAAGTCTTATTTCTCTCGCGCACTGATTGCGCGTTTGTTGTGTTTTGCTGCGTTCAGTTCTTCCGTGGCACAGGCCGGCTTTCTCGAAATGCCCGACACCACTGAAGTGCCAGAAATGGAGCGGGAATCCATGCTGAAGGATTTGGATATTCCCGCCGTGCGCGAGCGCGATCCCAACCCCATGGCCGGGCCCCGTCTCAATATCACCGAGTTTCGCGTGCAGGGCGTGGTGGAATACCCCGAACTTGGCATTACCCGGGAATCGCTCAACAAACTCGTTGAAGGCATTCGCTTTGAAATGATGGGCGAAGGTGAAATGCTGGATTCGGGTTATACGCTGGACGAAGTGAGTGAAATTTCCGATCTGGTGGCGGAAATCGAGTCGCAGACTCAGGGGCAGAAAGTTGGTCCGGACGAGGTGCAGCGGCTGGTGTTTTTGATTCGCGAACAACGCCAGCGCCGCGGCGTGACGGTGGGCATGATCGAGACGGTGGCCGACACCATCACGCGATATTATCGTGAGCGCGGTTTTATTCTCGCCAAAGCCTATATTCCAGAACAACGCGTTCGCGATGGCGTGGTGACACTCACCCTGTTATTGGGAAATCTCGGTGAAGTGAATGTACTCAACAACAAGCACTACAAAGAAAAAACCCTACAGAATATTTTTAAGCCGGTGTTGGGCAAACCGGTCACCGCGAGCAATATTGAAGAGCGTTTGTATTTCGTCAATGATCTGCCGGGCATGTCCGCCCAGGCGTATTTTGAGCCAGGTAAGCAGGTTGGCGACACTCGCTTGAATATTAATGCGGTGCGGGAGCAGCGTTTTGCCGGCAACGTGCGTATCGATAATCACGGTTCAGAAAGTACTGGTGAATACCGGCTTTATACCGATGGCTACTGGCACAATCCGGGTGGATATGGCGATCAGTTGCACATAGGAATACTCGGCACATTTGAACCCTCCAATTCCTATTACGGTTCGATTCACTACGGCGTGCCTTTATTCAGCCCACGCGCAAAATTCACTTTCGGTGGCTCCACCAACGATTTTGTCTCGGATTCGCTGACCGGTGTTACTCTCACAGGAAAGTCTGTGGTCTACGATGCGACGCTGAATTATATTTTGCGCCGCAGCCGGGTGAAAAATCTGTCTACCGAAATGCGTTTTTCCGAAGTGACATCGGAGATCGAAGAAAAAGAGGGAAGGCTGCCGCTGGCGGAAGGCGAGCTCGATGACACGGTGCGCAACCTTGATCTCGTTTTTAACTTCGATATTCTGCTTGAGCGGTGGCGAGGCATGCATCAGGGTGGTGCGCGGTTGACCTATGGCGATTTTGTCAAAGGACGTAATTACCGCCAGGATGAAAATCCGCTGAGTTTCTCTTTCAACTATTCGTTAATCAAATTCGCCAAAGTGCCCTTCAGCAATGCGAACAGTCGTATTCAAGCGCGCATTGCTGGTCAATACAGCGAAACCTCTTTACCGAGCACCAGCCAATTTTCGTTGACCGGTCCGACCAAGCTGCGCGCTTTTGACATCAATCAATACAATGCGGATTCCGGGGCTTACATCGGTGTCGATTGGATATTCAGCGGCCCCGGATTTCTCGATTTGCAGCTGGGTAGCGAAAAACTCAGTGACGTATTGCAGCCTTACGTGTTTGCGGAAGCGGGATATGGCGATACCAAAGACAGCGGACTTCCCATCATCCGGCCGGGCGCGGCATTCACCCCCGAACAGCCTGGAACCTGGGTGGTGTTGTCGGATGTCGGGGTGGGATTCCGCCTTTCCATGCGCAATAATTTCCGGACCAATTTTAGCTACGCTTACGTGACTTCCTACGAAAGCGATCTAGGTCCGTACGTCAAAGAGGGCACAAGTGATCTGGAGGCGAGAAGTAAATTTTATTTTGATATGCAGTACAGTTTTTGAGTCGATGTGGCGCCCTTAGGGCGCCATTTTTATTTGGGCAATTCGTCAATTCCCAAGTCGCCCCAAAGCGCGTCGATTTTGCGCTTGATTTCCCCGCTCATCACTATAGGTCTGCCCCACTCGCGCTGAGTTTCTCCCGGCCATTTATGCGTGGCGTCCATTCCCATTTTGGAGCCGAGTCCGGCGACGGGGGAGGCAAAATCCAGATAATCGATAGGCGTATTTTCCACCATGACCGTGTCGCGCGCCGGGTCCATACGCGTGGTGATCGCCCAGATGACATCGCGCCAATCCCGCGCATTGATATCATCGTCGGTCACCACTACAAA
Source organism: Pseudomonadota bacterium (assembly GCA_023416875.1). Taxonomy (GTDB): domain Bacteria; phylum Pseudomonadota; class Gammaproteobacteria; order Pseudomonadales; family Cellvibrionaceae; genus UBA5868. Next base: position 1,110 of record JAEZGT010000191.1, on the reverse strand, counting down.
TTTGGTGTACATAAATTGGCGCAGAAACGACCAAACGCCGAACATCACACGCTTGGCGTGTCCTGGATATTGTTTTTTCATGGTCACCACCGCCATGCGGTAGGAGCAACCTTCCGGCGGCAAATAAAAATCGACAATTTCCGGGAATTGTTTTTTCAAAATCGGTACGAAAACTTCGTTTAGTGCCAAACCCAGCACCGCCGGTTCATCCGGCGGCCGGCCGGTATAAGTGCTGTGATAAATCGGCTCGCGTCTGTGTGTCAGCGTTGTCACGGTAAACACCGGAAATTTTTCCACCTCATTGTAATAACCGGTGTGGTCGCCGTAAGGCCCCTCCTCAGCCATTTCGCCGGGTTCGATAAAACCTTCCAGAATGAATTCCGCATTTGCCGGTACCTGCAAATGATTGCTGATGCTTTGGCTGACTTCGGTTTTACCTCCGCGCAATAGGCCGGCAAAGCCATATTCGCTGAGGGTGTCTGGCACTGGCGTCACCGCGCCGAGAATGGTGGCGGGATCAGCACCGAGAGCCACTGAAACCGGAAAAGGTTCACCCGGGCGTTCCTGTTGCCACTCACGAAAATCCAGTGCGCCGCCGCGGTGGCTGAGCCAGCGCATAATCAATTTATTGCGGCCGAGCAACTGCATGCGATAAATGCCGAGGTTTTGCCGCTCTTTATGTGGCCCCCGGGTAATCACCAGCGGCCAGGTAATTAGGGGTGCGGCGTCACCCGGCCAGCAGGTTTGGATTGGCAATTTTGTAAGATCGACTTCGTTATCGCGATACACAATTTCCTGGCAAACAGGCCGCGGCACCACTTTAGGTGACATATTGAGAACCTGTTTGAATATCGGCAACTTTTCCCACGCGTCGCGCATGCCTTTCGGCGGTTCGGGCTCCTTTAAAAAAGCCAGTAATTCGCCGACCTCTTTCAGCGCCGCAACGGATTCCTGACCCATGCCTAGCGCGACCCGTTCCGGCGTACCAAATAGGTTGCCGAGTACGGGAATGGAATATCCGGTGGGATTCTCGAACAGCAAAGCCGGGCCACCCGCGCGCAAGGTGCGATCACAGATTTCGGTCATTTCGAGATTGGGAGAAATTGCGTG
>JAEZGT010000399.1 GCA_023416875.1 Pseudomonadota bacterium | reverse complement strand
CTACGGCAGCATGGTGTTCAAACCGATATCGCCGTTGAACTTTATCGATGCCGGCGTCAACCCATTCATCGGCAACGCGCTATTTTTAGAGGCCCACCAGCAAAACAGTTCGAGCATTAAACAATTCCAATTCGGCGCCAGCAATCTCGCGCTGGGATATCCGTCGCTGGCAACGCTGATACTCGCACTTTGGCCGCTGGTTCTGATCACCCTCGCCTACAGCACTTTCAGCGATGAGCGCGAACGCGGTACTTTAAAAATGGCGTTGGCGCTTGGTGTTCCCTGGCGGGCAATGTTTTGTGGCAAGGCTTTCGCCTACGGGGTGATCTCCATGGCGCTGCTGGGCATTTTATTCGGCGGCGTGGCCCTCTTATTGCTGCAGACCGCAGCCTCTACGGATGTGTGGCTGCGTTTTGGCGCGCTATTTTTTCTGTATAGCTTCTACTGCGGCATATGGGTTGCCGCTGTGGTTTCGGTATCGGCCATCAGCCGCACCAATCAGCAGAGTCTTTGGTCACTATTGTGCGCATGGCTGCTGGCGGTAGTGTTGGTTCCGCGCATCATTCCCACAATTTCCCAGACGGTCCACCCTATTCCCGATCGCGCCACTTTTGATGTTGCGCTTGCGACGACATTAGAAAAATTAGGCAACTCGCACGATCCCGACGATCCGCACTTTTCCCGGTTTCGCGAACAGGTTCTTCAACAGTACCAAGTCAGCTCTGTCGAGCAATTGCCTGTTAACTGGCGCGGTCTTTTGATGGCCGAGGGGGAACGTTTGACGAGCGTGGCTTTTCACACCCACTACAACGAGTTACACGGGCAGTTCGCGCGTCAGGACTCGCTGCGCGACAAACTCGCCTGGTTGTCGCCATACGCCCTGGTGAAACTGCTTTCCTCACGTTTGGCGGGCACGGCTGCCGCGGATTTTTACGAGTTTGAAAGACAGGCTGAGACTTTTCGCTACGACATGATTCAGAAACTGAATCGCCACCATACTCACGACATCCGTTTCGAAAATGACCGTCAACAAAAACTCGATCGGCATGCCTGGCTGGATTTTTCCGGCTTTGAATATCATCCGGTATCAATGGCGAATAACGCTAGAAGCGGAGTTTTTGTACTGTATCTGATCCCTTGGCTGGCACTGATGCTTTATCTGGGTAGCCGCCGAAAACTTGCAAGGAGCGTAATATGAGACAGTTCTGCTGGGACTTGCGCTTGCTGGTCCGCAATCGCGCATTTCTAATCCTAATGTTTATCTACACCACTGCCACGTGCCTCGCCATCTTTGCCGGGCATCAACGCCATGAAAAACACATATCTCAAAACGCAATAGTGGAAGCGCGCTATCAAGACGAGTTGCAAAAATGGCGTGGCAGCGACGGGCAATTAGACCCGGGTTACGTCGGCTATTACCAATTTGTGCCAACCGCAGCCACGCCATCGCCCTGGGCTGCACTCTTCAGCGGTGAACAAGCCGAGCACAACTGGCATCTGCGGGTGCGTTTGTTGGCATTTTACGGCCAGGCCTACGCGGGCGAAATCCAACATTACGACCACTGGATCCTCGGTCATTTCGATCTCGGTTTTGTGTGGATTTATCTTCTGCCCATCGTCATAGGATTGTTGAGCGTCAACATTATCGCCGATGAAAAAAACAGTGGTCGATGGTCACTGCTGCGGGCTCAGACCACATCCCCAGGCCATTTCCTGGTAAATCGGCTCAGGGTGATTTTTGCGGTGTTGCTGCTGTTGAACACCGCCATGTTGGTGGTCGCGACAGCAACTCTACGAATTCCTGTCGACGCGACCTGGGGCCTGCTGCTGTCGTTGCTGGTGATCTACCAGTTATTTTGGTTTTCCATCGCGGCATTTATTGCGCGCGGCGAACGAAACGCCACATTTAATGTGCTGGCTTATTGCTGCATCTGGTTGGCCGCGGCGCTCGCACTACCGGGTATACACTACCTCAGCCGGATGAACAGTGTGGAAATGGATTTGGGCATTGCCATTTTGATGGAACAGCGGGAGCAAATGAACGACAGCTGGGATCGTGACAAAAACGCGGATTTTGCGCGGTTTTTGGAACTGAATCCGCAATGGCGCAACACCGGTCCTCTGCCCGAGGTCTTCCACTGGAAATGGTATTACGCGATGCAAAGTATGAGTGACGCGGCTGTGCAGGAGTATGTGGATCATCTGAAGACGCTGCGATCGGACGTCTACCGCAGTGCCAGTACCTGGGCATGGTTATCACCTGTAACGAGTCTGCAACAGAGCCTGACGGCTATCGCCGGCACCGGAGGATTGGCGCATCAGCATTACCTCGATCAGGTAAAAACGCATCATCAGATTTTGCAGAACTTTTTTTATCCTCATTATTTTTTTGATGAACCTTTTCCCACCGCCCAGCTCACGAATATCCCGGTGTTTGAATACCGGCAGAGTCAGTTCAACGCAAGGGAAGGTTTGCTGCAACTGGGGTTTATCAATCTGATCGTTTTGTGCTTATTTTCTCCTGCAACCCGGGTCGCAGCAAAGAGATTCAGGAAAGGGTCGCATAAGCTTGCCAGATCCGAATTCACCTCGGCCCCGTTGGAAAGAGTATCTCCGCCACGTCGAACATCACCTGCAAAAGCCGTAGAATAGTCGCCAACTTCAACCGTTTGAGGCAAACTCATGTTGCGCAAAAACCCCACCGGACATTATCCCGAAGTCAGCAGCGAAGCTTATGTCGATAACACGGCAATTATCTGCGGCAAAGTAATTATTGAAGCCAACGTATTTATCGGGCCCTATGCTGTCATTCGCGCAGATGAAGTCGATGAAAATGGCGAAATGGAGCCGATTATTATTCGCCGCAATTCCAATGTGCAGGACGGGGTGGTCATTCACTCCAAAGCCGGCGCCAAAGTGGAAATCGGTGAGAGCACCTCCATCGCGCACCGCTCCATTATTCACGGCCCCTGCGAAGTCGGCAGTAATGTTTTTATCGGCTTTAATACTGTGCTGTTTAATTGCCGCGTGGGTGATGGCTGCGTGGTGCGCCACAACTCCGTCGTGGACGGCTGCGACTTGCCGGAGAGATTCCACGTCCCATCAATGACCCGCATCGGTCACGATTTCGATCTGAACACGATTCCAAAAGTGGACCCGGAATATCAGGCATTTTCCGAATCCATCGTCAGTGCCAATCATTATTTGATTAAAGGTTACAAAGAACTCTCCAACGAGTTTTAAATAACCCGATGACTATGGCACATAAAATCCGCACCAATATCATCACCGGCTTTTTGGGCACTGGTAAAACCACGGCGATTTTGCAGTTGCTGAAAAACAAGCCGGCAAATGAACGCTGGGCGGTTTTGGTCAACGAATTTGGTGAGGTGGGCATCGACGGCCACCTGCTAAAACAAAATGCTGGCGACGATATTTTTGTGCACGAATTACCGGGCGGCTGCATGTGTTGCGCCAACGGTCTGCCTGTGCAGATTGCCCTCAACCGTCTGC
>JAEZGT010000369.1 GCA_023416875.1 Pseudomonadota bacterium | reverse complement strand
AATGTTTTTGGCGAGCAGCCGTACTCGTTTTTGAAGAGTTTATTGAAGTAGGACACATTGTTGTAACCGACGGAAAATGCAATCTCGGCGACATTGGCTTCCGGCTTTTCCGCGAGCAAGCGTGCAGCTTCGGTCAGGCGCAACTTATTTAGGTATGCGCTAAACGTGAGGCCGATTTCATCTTTTAAAATGTTGTTCATTTTCGCCCGATTGATGCCAATGGCCGTGATGGCGGTGTCGAGGTTGATATCGGGATTGGCGTATTCGGTCGCCATGTAGCGCAGCACCGCACTTTTTTCTTTGTCTTTATGGGGCTCTACAGACAGCTGTTGATAGGCGATCAGCGGTCTGTCCTTTTGCATTTTTTCCTGTAGATCGGCGACCAGTACCTGAGCGTGCTTTTTGAAAAACCAGAAGGCAAATCCGAGCCAGATAATGCTGGCAAAAATCGCGAAGCCATAGGCGTAACGCCAGTCCCGGCCGACCAGTTCCAATTCGACAATTTTTACTGAAGAGGCAATATCCCGCGGGCTTTGCACGGAAATTCCAAAAGTGAATCCGGATACCTGCGCCATATCGTAACTGCGGTCCGACAGCGGAATTTTGTGCAGGTTGAGCCACCACTCGGGAATTTCCAGATGCTTTAAATCGATCTCAACGGGCGTCCACTCTTCTTCACAAGCAAAAAAGTATGCGGGAATCCGGTAGGCCGGCGCGCCGCTCAGCGCGGTTAATGGTTTATCGAGGGTGCGCGCTGTGAAGCTCAACACGTTGCGCGGAGTGCATTTCACGTTAAAACGCAGTACGCCATATTTCGACAGGTCGACCAGCGCGGAATTTTCCGCCCAGAAATTCATGCCGACGGAGGCATGACTGTAGGCAACGTTACTGGACGCGGTAAAGGTGTAATCCAGGCTTTGCGCCGATTCATTGAGGCGAATAATCGAAAGTCCGCCGTTGTCTGCATCGGAAGTGGCATCCGGCACCCAGGGCATCACGCTTTTTGTTGCCGGTAACAAGCGATCAATTAAAAAAGTTTTCTCGAAACAAAAGTTCCAGACGGTCAGAGTGATCAGGAGGAGCGCGGCAAATATAAGCGCGGCATTGCGATAAAACTTGGCGGTTGCGTACATTGCTGTGTGTGCACTGCTTGAGGGTTGCTGCGGCGCCGGTAAATTCTGATCCATCGCGAATCCTGTTTTGCTCGTGCGCTTTACCACTGTGTGTTTGCCGATACGGGTATGCGGAATTCGCGGCACCCATGTGGGCAGCCGGATTGGGATAGGTGTGTTTGCACGGAGTCGCGAATGCAACTCGTTATGTACACGCGCAGAAGAAACGCTTTTATGCGCCATTGCCTTAGCCTACGTTTCGCCGGAATCACATCTTGTTTTTATATTTCATGCCGATTTTTTCGTCCGGTTCTGACCTTGGGAACGCCTTGAAAATCGGCGGCGTTAAATCCTCGCCAGCCCGCATATCACCATAGCGACCCAGGGGGGTCAATTCGGCGAAAATCAAACTGTGACGAAATAGTCAATTAATATGATTATTTTTATTTGCCGTCATATTTGCCTTTTTTTGCTATATAGCAGCAAAACCTAGGCGCTTTTCGTGATTGTCATCACGAATTTGTGTTGGCGAGCGCTTATCGGTTGATTTGTCAAATATTTGACTCTGCAGTCCCACATGGGACTGCAGAAAAAGGCGGGAGGGGGTGATGCTCAACCGTGCTGACGAAGAAACTCCTCCACCTTATCGACCATATCCGCCGAGCCGAGATACAAAGCCGTGCGTTGATGCAGTGATTTCGGCTGGCAGTGCAAAACTGGGCTACCGGCTCCGATCAGTGCTTTGCCACCGGCCTGCTCCGCGATAAAGGCCATAGGATTGCATTCATACAGCAGGCGCAATTTGCCTTCGGGGTAGCGGCTTGAGGTGGGATAGAGATAAATCCCGCCCTGAATTAAATTGCGGTGAAAATCCGCCACCAGCGACCCGATATAGCGCGAGCTGTATGGCCGCCGCGTCGCCGGGTCCTCCTCCTGGCAGTATTTAATGTATTTTTTTACGCCCTCGGGAAAATGGCTATAAAACCCTTCGTTGATGGAATAAATCGCGCCGCCGCGCGGATATCGCATATTCGGGTGGGACAGGCAAAAAAGCCCGAGGGACGGCTCGTAGGTAAAGCCGTTGACACCCTGTCCGGTGGAGTACACCAGCATGGTGGAGGAGCCATAAATAATGTAACCGGCGGCGACCTGGGCGCGACCGGGTTGCAGAAAGTCCTCCAAGGTCACCGGAGAGCCCATCGGGGTCACGCGGCGATAAATCGAAAATATTGTTCCGACGGAGACATTTACATCGATATTCGATGAGCCGTCGAGCGGGTCGATTAGCACTACGTATTTCGCCTGCCGGTTTTTGTCGCCGTCGAAGTGAATAAAATTATTTTCCTCCTCCGAGGCCAGCCCACATACCACCCCCCGCGCGCTAAGTGCATTGATGAAAACGTCATTGGTGAAGACGTCGAGTTTCTGCTGCGTTTCGCCGTGGCTGTTCAATTCGCCCGCTGGTCCGCTGATATTGGCAAGGCCTGCTTTATTGACTTCGCGATTGATGATTTTGGCTGCGAGACAGAGCGCGGAAAACAACGCGGAAAATTCCCCTGAGGCCTGGGGGTAGTCCATCTGGCGTTCGACGATAAATTCGCTGAGGGTGTTGAAGGTTTGCATGGAGGTCTCTGCAGGGCTGCTGGGGACAAAGAGTATACGCCTCTCAGGCTGGTTTGCTGTCGCCCGCGCTTCTCTGCGACGCGCCAGCTTTGTCTTGGGGCGTTCTGCCGATTTGGAGCTTCCTGCCAAGCGGTTATTTTTGGCCTACGGGTGCGGGAACGGCTATGGTTATGGGTACTATTAAATAAAACTATGACGTTGGGTATGACTGAGTCTTTGCCATGGGTGATGTTTCTTCTCTACATCACGATCGGTTACTTGTTGGTGGCGGGCAGTATGGCCGCTGCGGTGGCGATACGGGCGCGCTCCGGAAAAAACCGTTTCAGCTATAGCGCGCTGGCGCTGATAGGATTCAGTGGCGCGGGTTATCAGCTGGCCTGTGCCGTCTATTATCAAACTTCGCTGGAGACAGCCGCGATCACCGCGCTGCACTGGCAGATGGATTGCGCATCCGTCATGTTGTTGGCCACCAGTTTCTACTTCGCCGTGGAACGCTACCGCGACCAGCTGCCGGATAACTTGGTATTCATTTTTGTCCTGGCTGCCGTGGTACTGGTGGTCGCCAACCGCAATTCAGCGTTTTCCCTGCATTTCGTCGATATTCCGTCCCTCGCCAAAGAACCCAACGCTTGGCAGGCGGGTTTGAGTGCCTTGCGCGGCAGACCGGGCGGTGGCGCCTTGGTGTGGCACGCGGTGATTTTCCTCACTCTGGCGTGCGCCGCTTGGTGGAATTTCGAGTTGCGCCATCGCATGAGGTCGGCAGTGGGACTTACCCAAACTCTGTTCATTCTGCTGCTCGCTGCCACTGTGGCGGCAAACATCGCCCTCGACTTTGGTATCTGGAACGGGGTTTATCTGGCCGGCTTCGCGATAACCGCGTTTCTCGCCTGGGTCACCCTGCGTGTCGCCGTGGAGGCGGCCCGCAACAGCCGCCAATTGCAATTGCGCGAGCGCGAGATGGAAGGGGAGATCGAGCAACGCCGCAAAGCCGAGGACAAACTCGAGCGCTTGTCTCAGGTGTTTAC
>JAEZGT010000366.1 GCA_023416875.1 Pseudomonadota bacterium | reverse complement strand
GCAGACTTCCTTCATTACCTGAGGCTTCACCGCCAGAACCACCACGTCGGCATCGCGGACTGCGGCGGTGTTGTCCTGCTGGACGCGAATGCCAAAGCGGCTGGCCAGAACTTCCAGTTTGGCAGCGGTGCGAGCGCTGGCGCAGAGACTGTCGGGTTGATACCCCTGTTCGACCAGCCCACCGATGATGCTGCTGGCCATATTGCCTGCGCCGACAAAGGTAATTTTGGGAGTGTTCAAAAGCGGTCCTCTAATTAGTTCTGATAATGGTGGCGTCAGCGGGCGCCATTATAACGATGCCATGCGCTTAGGAGCGGCTGCCGAAAATCGCGGATCCCACCCGCACCAGGGTAGATCCGGCGGCGACAGCGTCGGCTAGGTCGCCGGACATGCCCATGGAGAGCGTATCCATGGGCAGGCCATCCCGGCGCAGTGAGTGAGCCAGTTCGGCGAGATCGTCAAAGGGTTTGCGGCCGGAGCCCTCTTTAGGAATGGTCATAAGACCGCGTAAATGCAGCTGCGGCAGGCGGCGGATAGCGTCGCCGAGAACGGCGGTTTCGGTCGGCAGGCAGCCGGACTTGGCATCATCGGCGTCGATATTGACCTGGATGCAGACCTGCAGTGCGGGCAAGTGCGCCGGGCGCTGCTGATTAAGACGTTCGGCGACCTTCAGGCGGTCCACCGTGTGCACCCAGGCGAAGTTCTCCGCGATCAACCGGCATTTATTTGTCTGGATGGGGCCGATGAAGTGCCAGGTGATGTCCGGATGGTTGATTTGGGCGATTTTCGCCACCGCTTCCTGCACGTAATTTTCGCCAAAATCCCGCTGGCCGGCCTGATACGCTTCTTCTATCTCGGCTGCGGTCTTCGCCTTGCTGACGGCGAGAAGTGTGATGTCGCTCGGATTTCGTCCGGCTTCGCTGGCGCTGTGTTGAATCACGCGTCGGACTTGAGTTAGGTTGTCGGCAATCTTCGGCATATACTTAAACCACAGTTGTGGCGGTATTTGAATCGGTTTTAAATAGGGCTCCCCCACGCTTGGCTGACATCCCACGCCCCTAAACTCTAATAAGCAGGTTTGTTGACTATGGATATTACTGAGCTTCTCGCCTTCTCAGCGAAACAAGGTGCATCCGACTTACACCTTTCGGCGGGACTGCCCCCCATGATTCGCGTAGACGGCGACGTGCGGCGCATCAATCTGCCGCCCATGGAGCACAAGCAGGTGCACAGTCTGATCTACGAGATCATGAATGACAAGCAACGCAAGGATTACGAGGAGTTCCTGGAAACCGACTTTTCATTTGAGGTTCCAGGGGTAGCGCGCTTCCGGGTCAACGCATTTAACCAGAACCGCGGCGCCGGCGCGGTATTCCGAACCATTCCATCCAAAGTACTCACCATGGAAGAACTCGGCATGGGCCAGGTCTTCCGCGATATTTGCGCGGTGCCCCGCGGCCTGGTATTGGTGACTGGTCCCACCGGTTCCGGTAAGTCCACAACGCTGGCCGCGATGGTCGATTACCTCAACGAAAACAAATACCACCACATTCTCACCATCGAAGATCCCATCGAATTTGTGCACGAAAGTAAAAAGTGCTTGGTGAACCAGCGGGAAGTACACCGCGATACCCACGGGTTTGCGGAAGCCCTGCGTTCTGCGCTGCGGGAAGACCCGGACATCATTCTGGTGGGTGAGATGCGCGACCTCGAAACCATTCGCCTTGCGCTGACAGCAGCGGAAACCGGCCACTTGGTATTCGGTACTCTGCACACCACCTCAGCCGCCAAAACCATTGACCGGGTGGTCGACGTATTTCCCGCAGCGGAAAAAGCCATGGTGCGGTCGATGTTGTCGGAGTCACTGCAAGCGGTGATTTCCCAGACCCTGCTCAAGCGCGTCGGCGGCGGTCGCGTCGCGGCCCACGAAATCATGCGCGGCACGCCGGCGATTCGTAACCTGATCCGCGAAGATAAAGTTGCACAAATGTATTCGGCGATTCAGACCGGTGCCGCGCTGGGCATGCAGACCATGGATCAGTGCCTGGCCGATTTGGTGGAGCGGCGCATCGTCACTCGCGATATCGCGCGGGAAAAAGCCAAAATGCCAGAGAACTTCTAAAACCCGGCTATGCTGACGATAGCCGAATGACCATGATAATAACTAGGTAATGTGTGTCCACTGCGACCGTGTGAGGAATCCGTTATGGATATTGATCGTCTCTTGTCTCTGATGGTGGAAAAATCCGCCTCCGACCTTTTCATCACTGCGGGCATTCCTCCGTCGATCAAACTCCACGGCCGTATAGTGCCTGTCACCACTACCCCGCTGTCACCGGAAAAAGCGCGGGAAACGGTGCTGAGCACCATGAACGACAAACAGCGCAATGAATTTGCTGAGAAAAAAGAACTGAACTACGCCATCAGCGTGCGCGGCGTGGGTCGTTTCCGCGCCAGCGCATTTTTCCAGCGCAACCTCGCCGGCATGGTATTGCGACGGATTGAAACCAATATCCCGAAAATCGACGATTTGGGCCTGCCGGAAATTATTAAAGAGCTGGCAATGGTGAAGCGCGGCCTGGTGATTTTCGTCGGCGCCACAGGTACCGGTAAATCGACCTCATTGGCCGCCATGATCGGCCACCGCAACCGCCATTCCAAAGGCCATATTATTTCCATCGAAGACCCCATCGAATTTATCCACCAGCACCAGGGC
>JAEZGT010000164.1 GCA_023416875.1 Pseudomonadota bacterium | reverse complement strand
GCCGCGCATTGTACTTGCGCGCCTGTTTTTTGACCAGAAGCGCGTGGTTGGGCGCCAGCAAGACTGTTAACCTAGCCTCCCCTTTGTTGCGGTAGTCAGGCATGCAAGCGAAGTTCACCCACGGCTCCATTTTTCGCCATATCAATGTAATGACTCTGTCGGGTACCGTGGGGCTGGTTGCCCTCTTTCTCGTGGATCTAGCCGATATGTATTTTCTCAGCCTGCTGGGTCAGGTCGAAATCAATGCAGCCATCGGCTACGCCGGCTCGATTCTGTTTTTTACGCTTTCCCTTGGCATTGGTCTTTCCATCGGCTGCAGCGCGTTGGTGGCGCAGGTCGTCGGCAAAGGTGATAAAGATTCCGCGAAGCGTCAGATCACCCATATCCTGCTCGCCATTGTTGTCACGACCATTCCTACCATAGCGGCATTGTTATTGTGCATGGACCAGATCCTGGATTGGCTCGGCGCCAGCGGCACAGCGAAAGACCTCGCGATTGCGTATATGGCGATCATTCTGCCCAGCATGCCGGTTATGGCGGTGGCCATGGCCTGCGGAGGCGTGCTGCGCGCACTGGGTGAAGCCAAGAACGCCATGAACCTCACTCTGATCGCAGCAGGGGTAAACGCGGTGTTGGACCCGATTTTTATTTTTGCCCTGGATTGGGAAATTCGCGGCGCCGCCGTCGCCACGGTTTGCGCCCGCTTTGCAATGGCCGGCTTCGGCCTGTGGCTTATCCTCAAACGTCATCAACTGCTCGGCAAAATTCAAATGCCCAAATTAGCGGGCGATATCAAACGCTATTTCGCCATCGCCTTTCCCGCAGTCCTCACCAATTTATCCACTCCTATCGGCCTTGCGTATGTCACCTATGTGATGGCGAGTTTCGGTGACGAAGCCGTTGCCGGTCAGGCGATTGTAGGCCGCTTGCAACCGGTCGCCTTCGCCGGGCTGTTTGCCCTATCTGGAGCAATAGGTCCTATAGCGGCGCAGAATTTAGGCGCACATCAATTCGGGCGCATTTTCGAAACCTTGTATAAAAGTCTGATGTTCGTACTGATTTATTGCGCCGTCGCCTGCGGCTTACTACTGCTCGCCACTCCCTGGTTAATCAGTGCATTTAAAGTGTCAGGTTTAACGGCGGATATGGTGCGCTGGTTCTGTTATGGCTTCAGCCTGATTTTTCTTTTCAATGGCACCACTTTCGTGACCAACGCACTTTTTAACAACCTGCGGGCCGCGATCTATGCCACTCAGTTTAATTTCGGCAAGGCGACGGTTGGGACCATACCTTTTGCTTATTTTGGCGGTGTTTGGGGCGGGCCGTTTGGCGTATTCTGCGGAACCTTTATCGGTGCAGGGCTGATAGCCGCATTGGGAATTTTGGTTTGCAAAAGGCATATCCATAAACTGCAGCGTGATGGTGACACTGTAATAACAGAATCGCCTTAGAAAAAATTTTGTAGCAACAACCCCTCTTGATAGTGATAAGATGCTGCAACGTTTCTTGAAGAAACCTCTCCTGAACCGCCCCGGTTAAGCTTATGAAGTTTATTCTGCTCTTGAGTTTTATACTGGCATTTCTGCCGGGGCAGAATGTGCAGCGCCTGCACATTGACCGGACGCCTGATTTTGTTGCATTGCAGGACCAGATCCAGGCCATACCTCTCAGCGAAAAATCGCATAAAAAATTCGAAACTCAGAATCAGGACTTTTTCCTCCCCTCTGAACCCCCCGCGATTAAAATCGCTAAATGTCCGGCTCCATGCGATCCCTGCATCCAAACGAACGGACAGACATTCACGGTTCCCTATTCCATCCGCGGCCCTCCCGCTACCGCTTGATCTCTCTCTTTTACTTATTGTTTACCGGTTAATTATCGGCAATGCCGCCGCTCGTCGTGCACCCACCGAAAATCACTGATTTTTCCGGGTGTGGGTTCTGCTGCGGATAAACAGTACCTCTTCATTTCCGGCATATGTTTTATGCGCACGGGCTTTCCCCGTGAGCATAGGCGCCCGTGCGCCTGCCGGATTGACACACAGAAATCAATTTATGTCGTACAAAGCAGAAAAAAGCTTTTGGGAAAAATTCAGCGGCGTATTTTTTGTCATTGTGTTTCATTTGGCAGTGATTTATGCCCTCGCTGTCGGTTTAAATCACGACCCGATGGATCTACTCAAGCAGCAGATCGATGCGAAAATCATCGAAGAAGCGCCGCCGCCACCGGAAGAAGCACCGCCACCTCCACCGCCGGATTTTGTACCTCCGCCACCCGATTTCGTGCCACCGCCCGATATCGAGTTCGCTGTGGAGGAAGCTCCACCACAAAACACCAACGCCATTACGGTTTCCCGAGAGGCACCACCTCCCCAAGTGGTGGAAGCCCGCATGCCGAAAAAGGGCCTGAGCAGACCCCCTTATCCATCCTCATCGCAACGCTTGGGTGAAGAAGGACTGGTCGGCTTATCGCTCTATCTGGAGGTGAACGGCAAGGTGAAGGACGGCAAGGTCGCGACCTCCAGCGGCTTTGAGCGGCTGGACACAGCAGCCCTCAAACATGCTCTGCGCGAATGGAGCTTCGAGCCGTGCATGAAGGGCGATCAACCCGTCCCCTGCTGGCACCGGATCAATTTCCGCTTCTCACTCAAGGACACCAAAGGTGGCTGACAAATACCCGGAATTTAATCGAACGGCCTGCATGACAGGCCATGGCAACCCATTTATCCAACATCAGGATTCAGCAATGAAAACCAAGTTTATGTTACGAATTGTTTTACCACTCGCGCTGGTGTTCAGCGCGCAAGTGTGTGTGATCACCGCATCTCATGCACAAACACCTGCGGAGTCAGCAAGCCTTATTCAGGATGAAGCTACGGCGCCTGTGACCGAGGAACAACAGAACACCACGTCATTTGACTCGGCACCACCGCTGCCCGAAATGTCCGTGGCATCAGAAATGGTTGACGACGCCTCCAACGCCGCTACCGCTGCGGAAGCCAGCACAGCAGAAGCCCACAGCGGCTACGGCTTGGAAGAACTCTGGGCGCAGGGAGATTTTGTAGCGCGGGGAACCCTGATCATCATGGTGATCATGTCCGCCGCCACTTGGTACGTGTTGGTAACCAAGCTGATTCAACAACAGATTTTATTAACACAAGCCAAAGCTACCGGGCGTTTTTGGAACGGCAAAAATCTTGTGGAAGGCCTGGGCACTTATAAAGAACACAGCGCTTTCCGTTCCGTCGCACAGGAGGGCATGACCGCGTTCGAACAGCACCATCGCCGTCAGGGAGAAAAAATTGAATTGTCGGAGTGGCTCGGCACGCAGTTGCAACGTGCTGTGGACCGCGTGGTAGCGCAATTGCAAAACGGCTTGTCGCTGCTGGCCACCGTTGGCTCCTGCTCACCTTTTGTCGGCCTTTTCGGAACCGTGTGGGGCATTTACAACGCGTTGATCGCCATCGGTTTATCTGGCCAGGCGAGCATCGATAAAGTGGCAGGCCCCGTCGGTGAGGCGCTGATCATGACCGCAATCGGCCTCGCCGTCGCCGTGCCCGCAGTGCTGGGTTACAACTGGCTGGTACGCCGCAATAAAGTCATCGTCGACGGCTTGCGCAATTTCGCGGCCGATATTCACGCCAATCTCACCATGGGCGTCAAAGGTGCCTAACCGCTGACAGCTCATTCCAGCCGGAGACTGTTTATAGCAGCCTCCAGGCAAACCCAATAAGAGACAATTTTATGGGCATGCAAATATCATCTGGCGACGCAGACCAGCTCAACTCCACCATCAACACCACACCTCTAGTGGATGTGATGCTGGTTATGCTGATTATTTTTCTCATCACCATTCCGGTGGTGATTAAAACCATACCGGTGGATCTACCGAATGTATCCAATACACCGACGCTGACCAACCCTGAAAATATTGTTATCGCCGTCACCAGTGAAGGCGAATATTTCTGGAACGACTCGCGCCTTTCCGACAAAAACGCACTGCTAACCAAACTCAAAACTCTATCCGGCATGCGTCCGCAGCCGGAAGTGCACATTCGCGGAGATCTCGACGGCCGCTATGAGCATGTGGGCCGGCTGGTGCTGTATTGCCAGCGCGCGGGCATCAGCAAGATAGCGTTTATCACCGAGCCTACCCGCTAATTCAGGAGATTATTCCATGGGCATGAATGTCGGTAATGCATCCAGCGATGACGTAATGGTGGAAATGAATACCACACCGCTCATCGATGTGATGCTTGTTCTCATCGTGATGTTGATCATCACCCTGCCAATCCAGACTCACTCGGTAAAAATGGATATGCCGATCAGCAACGCGCCACCACCTCTGGAAAAACCTGTGGTGATCTCCATCGAAATTGATTTCGATGGCGTTATTCGCTGGGACGGCAACACCATCCGCGACGGTGAAATGCTGAAAAATTACATGACACACGCCGCCAATGCTCAACCCCGGCCGGAAATTCATCTGAAGCCGCACAAGCTGGCGAAATACGATGTGGTTGCCAAGGTGCTCGCAACTGCACAACGCCTCGGTCTGGACAATATTGGCATCATCGGCAACGAAAAATTCGAATAAGGTTATTTATGAAAATTCAACGCACACTACGCAAATGTATTTACATAGGCTTGCTGGGCTTCTGTTCGCAGGCCGTTATTCTCCCCCTCGTTGTCACTCCGGTATACGCTGCTGAAAAAGCGGAAAAAATCAGCCCGAAAGTCGGCAAACCGCTGAAAAAAGCACGCGGCTTGATGGAGGCAAAAAAATGGAAAGAGGCGCTGGCCGCAACTCAGGAAGTTGCCGCCATCCCTAACAAAACAGTAACGGAGGAGGCAATTGTCAATGAAATGCTGGCCTACTGCATGATGAATCTGAACGACCACGCAGGCGCCGCCGCCATTTATGAAAAAATGTTAGCGGGCAATCAATTCAAGCAGGAAGACATTCCCAAACGCCAGCTGACCATTTCGCAACTGTACCTTTCGTTAAAAAATTATCCAAACTCGATTAAATACGCGGAGCTTTATCTGCAAAAAAACAGCGGAGACCTAGAGGTTATGCGCCAGCTTGGCGAAACCTACTATTTAAATAATGACTTCGCACGAGCCGAAACCGTCACTCAGGCATTGTTGTCTAGGGCACAGCAAAAAGGTATTGCTGCAAAAGAGGAATGGCTCAAACTGCTGTTGAGCGCACAATACAAACAAAATAAAAAGCCGGAGATTATTGCGACGCTGGAACAACTATTGACCCGCTTTCCGAGCGACCAATACTGGTCCAACATGTTTACCTACGCGTCCGATTCAAGCTTTTCCGATCGCCAGATCATGATTTATCTGCGTCTGTTGCACGACCGGGGGCTGATGGACACCAATGAATATATCGAAATGGCGGAGCTGGCGCTCGCCGTCAATAATCCGGGTGATGCGGCAACTTATTTGGATGAGGGCTTCAGCAAAGGCAAACTTGGTGTCGGCGAACAGAAAGACCGACAGATCAAATTACGCAATCTCGCCAAACAGCAATCTGCGGAAGATTTGGCAACTTTGCCATCACTGGAAAAAGAAGCTCTGGCAAAACCCACTGGCGAAGCGCTGATCAAAATCGGTGAAGCCTATCTGGGCCACGGCCAATATCAGAACGCGATCAACGCATTAAGCAAAGGCCTGCAAAAAGGCGGCATCAAAAATCAGGATGATGTGCAAATCAATATAGGCATCGCCTATCTGGCGTTGAATAAAAAGGAGGAAGCAATTAAAGCCTTCAAGTCCGTGCCGGCCAATTCTAAACTGGCCCTTATGTCACGCCTGTGGACCATTCACGCCAACACCGCAAAAGTTCCCGCTTGAGTGAGCGCTTGGCCGGCGATATGCCGGCCTTTTTTTACACCCTTTCTTCTTCTCGCAACGTTAAAACCTCATAACCATCCGCCGTCACCGCAATCGTATGCTCCCATTGCGCGGACAGCTTTTTATCGGTGGTCACCACGGTCCAGCCGTCTTTTTTCACTTTTACCTTGGCGGTTCCTTGATTGATCATGGGTTCGATGGTAAAGGTCATACCCTCTTTCAACACCATGCCTTTGCCTTTCATGCCGTAGTGCGTCACTTGCGGCGCTTCGTGCATTTGCCGGCCAATGCCGTGGCCGCAATAATCGCGCACCACGGAATAACCGTTGCAGGTGGCGCAGTGTTGGATGGCATGGCCTATATCACCGAGAGTCGCGCCGGGTTTAACCACGCGAATGCCTTCCCACATGGCCTCATAGGTTTTTTCCACCAGCTTGCGCGCGTGCGGGCCGACGTCGCCGATCATGTACATCTTGCTGGAATCGGCAATAAAACCGTTTTTTTCCAGGGTGATATCCACATTGATAATGTCGCCGGATTCCAGAATCTGCGTAACGGATGGCACGCCGTGACAGACCACATTGTTCGGCGAGGTGTTGAGCACGTACTGAAAGCCGTACTGGCCTTTGCTCGCCGG
>JAEZGT010000317.1 GCA_023416875.1 Pseudomonadota bacterium | reverse complement strand
CAGGTTCATAGCCCGGCGCACAACCCAAATGCGTGCACAACCCGAGCAATACTGCGATCTCTTCTTTTATTGCGCGGGATTCGTTTTTCGCATAACCAGGTTGAACAGATTTTTCTGAAGCGGGATCGCGCAATTCCGGTTCCATTACTTTCAAACCGGCGAGCGCTTCAGGGGTACGTCGCACCACATACACCGGCTTGCCTCGCCACTCGACCGTCACCATTTGGCCCGGCTCAAGTTTGGAGACGTTGATTTCCACCGGCGCACCCGCCGCTTTCGCTTTGGCGCTGGGGTTCCATGACCCCACAAAAGGTACCGCGGCGCCGACCACACCCGCAGCCCCCACGACGGACGTCATGGCCGTGAGAACACGGCGACGCCCTTGGTTTACACCGTCATTACTCATGACGCAGATCTCCCGTGACAGCTTTCAAAAGACAAAGGTTAAGAATGGATGTAAATGCAAAGACCTAATCGGCGGGATCACTTTATTAAAATGAGTTGCCCCGGTGCGCTTACCAGCGACCGGCTCTTATCGAAAAAAGAGTGCCCCAAGTGCCTGCAAAAAATGGCCATCATGGTAATGAAAAAGCCTAGGTCTTACAAGGAAATACACGCCTTAGGAGCAGCGCGTGGACGTATCTCTGTAAAGTGCAGAAATTTGCCAAGCCGCACGCCGAACGGAAATAAAAAAGCCCGAACGAGTCGGGCTTTTTTGCAACACCAAATTAACGTTTGGAGTATTGCGGTCTCTTGCGCGCTTTGCGCAGACCAACTTTTTTACGCTCCACTTCACGCGAGTCGCGAGTGACATAACCCGCTTTGCGCAGCTCGGGACGCAAACTCTCATCATAAGCCATCAAAGCGCGAGTCAAACCGTGGCGAATTGCGCCGGCCTGACCGAAGCTGCCGCCGCCGGCAACTGTAACTTTGATGTCGAACTTGTCAGTATTGCCAGTCAGTTCAAGCGGCTGACGCACGATCATGCGCGCGACTTCACGACCGAAATAATCTTCCAGAGTGCGATCATTAACGCTGATTTTTCCGCTGCCCAAAGAGATGAAGACTCGAGCAGTGGCGGTCTTGCGTCGACCAGTACCGTAAAATTGTTCACCTGCCATAATTCAGCTTCCGTTAAAAGTTGAGTTCTTGGGGTTGCTGGGCGGCGTGCGGATGAGCATCACCGGCATAAACCTTCAGTTTTTTGAAGATCGCCCGGCCCAGAGGACCTCTAGGCAACATACCTTTTACGGCACTCAGAATCGTTAATTCTGGAGCCTTGTCGATCAACTTTTCGAAGCTGATGGATTTCAAACCACCGGGATAACCGGTGTAGTGATGGTAGATCTTGTCTTTGGCTTTGTTACCCGTGACGCGCACTTTTTCAGCGTTGATCACGACGATGTAATCGCCGGTATCCACGTGCGGGGTGAACTCAGGCTTGTGCTTGCCACGCAGACGGTGGGCGAGCTCTGCGGCCAAACGACCGAGGGTTTTGCCTGAAGCATCGACAATGTACCAGTCACGTTTTACTGTTTCAGATTTGGCACTGTAAGTCTTCATGTTGTAGGCCTTCAAACGTAGGGTACAAAATGGAACCCGGTTAAACCGGAAGTTGGAAACCCTGTCCAGAATACCCGGACAAAAAGGAGCGCGAATCCTACACAAGCACTGCTTGTTTTTCAAGCAGAAGCTGTGAAAATCTCAAGGGCGGTGAGCGTGCGCCAGATACTCCTGACTTTGCATCTCCAACAGTCGGCTAACGGTACGCTGAAACTCGAAGCTCAAGCGGCCATCGACATAAAGGGCGGGAATAGCATCAGCAGCGGACAGCACCAGCTTGACCCGCCGGTCGTAGAACTCATCCACCATATATATGAAGCGACGGGCCTGATCATCATTCTTCCCGTTAAACTGCGGCACGCCAGATACCAGCACGGCGTGATACTCCTTGGCCAACACTATGTAGTCGTTTTGCGACCGGGGACCATCACAGAGGGCGCTGAAATCGAACCAGACGATGTCATCCGCCTCATAGCGAGCGTTGATATTGCGGCCCTCGACCTCAAGGGTGACATTCTGGTGAATGGTACTGCTATCCGGTACGAGCCGGTGAAAACACGCGGACAATGCCTGTTCCGCCGTCTCATTTAACGGCGTGTAGAACAAGTCGGCTTTGACTAGGGCCCGCAGGCGGTAGTCAACCCCGCCGTCCACATTGAGTACATCCAAATACGCATTGAGCAAATGGATGGCCGGTATAAACCGCTCCCTCTGCAACCCGTTTTTATAAAGTCCATCCGGTTGAATATTGGAAGTCGCCACCAAAGTCACACCGCGGGAAAATAGGGCCTTTAGCAGATTGGCGAGAATCATGGCGTCCGTAATATCCGCTACGAAAAACTCGTCGAAACAAATCACCCGCGTCTCCGCAGCAAGAATGTCCGCCACTTTATCCAGAGGGTTTTTTTCGCCTTTTTGCGCGGTTAATTCGGCGTGCACCCGGCGCATAAAACGATGGAAATGCGTGCGCATTTTTTGCGGAAACGGCAGCGTCTCAAAAAAAAGATCCATGATGTACGTCTTGCCACGGCCCACTCCACCCCAAAGATATACCCCTTTGGGTGGTTCGATTTTTCGCTGCCAAGGCGACCATCTGGATAGCAACGAGCGTCGCCTGCTGTGATGCGCCACCAGCTCATCGAACAATTGTTGCAGTCGTTCAACCGCGCGGCGCTGGGCCTTATCTTCGAGAAAACCGTCTTTTTGCAAGTCGCGCTGATAACGAGCGAGAGGGGTATCGAGCATGGGTATTCCAGTCTTGGCGGAGCCGAAAACGCTGTATGGAGCGGGCGCGTACTTTAACTTGCCCCTATAACCAGGCGCAATTTCCACCGGCTTCCATCGCGCAACTTGGCCTGACTCGGGGTATCATTAACAGGCTGTTTCGAGGCTCGTCTCCTCACTTGTCTTTATGACGCAGATATCTGGCGAGCGCCGACAAATCAGCACTTTGCGCGCCACTTAATGTCTATTTTTCCCGTAAGGAGAGTTCTGTGTATTCCCTAGAAAGCCTGTTTATTGTCGGGTTTGTCATGTTGGTTGTGGGTGCCGTAGCAGGTGTATTTGCAGGGCGCGCCTGGATTGCGCCCGAGCAGACCAAAGAGATCGAACAGAAACTCTCCGACGCCAAACGCGAACTCGAAAGCTATCAGCAGGATGTGGCGCAACACTTCAGCGAAACAGCCCAAAAAGTGCGCGAGCTGACGCAAAGCTATAAAGAATTGCACGAGCATCTGGCGCTCGGCGCCATGCAGCTCACCAATACCGAAATAGGCCGCCAATTGTTCGCCGCTGGCGACGGCGAGGTCAGCGAAAAAACGCTGAATCAGGTTCCCATCGAGCCTCCGCGCGATTGGGCACCGAAGATTCCCGGCAGCCATGGCATGTTGAGCGAAGAATTCGGCTTGAAGGACGAAGAAGATGAGGCATTGCGGCTGATTGATGGCGCCCCAACTTCGGCGAAGCAAAAAACTTGATCCCGACGGGCGACCGCCCCAAGAGAGCTCTTTATGTGGGCAAAAGTGTTTGACTATATTCGCTGGCCGGCAGTCTTTGGACTGCTGGCAGCGCTGACTGTCCTGCAGCTTTTCCCAGAACTCAATCCGCGCAATCCAGCGGTTTCTCCCAATCATCCTTCTTTTACCGTGGGCAACACCCACTATGAACCTGGCGTCACCTCCTACGCCGAAGCAGTGAGCCGCGCAGCGCCGTCGGTGGTGAATGTGTTTACCCGCAAAAAGATCAACCGCACCACTCACCGAATGTTCAATGACCCGCTGTTTCGCTACTTCTATAACAGTGCGGATATTCCCCGGCAGGAGCGTATGCAATCGGCTTTGGGTTCGGGGGTCATCATCAGCGAGCAGGGCTATTTGCTCACCAATAATCACGTTATCTACGGCGCTGACGAAATTGTGGTGCAGCTGCAGGACGGCCGGGAAAGCAAAGCTCGTGTTATAGGCGTGGATATCGAAAATGATCTGGCAGTGCTGAAGATCGAGTTGGATCAACTCCGCGCAATTCCGATTGGCTCGCCGCAGAGCGCTCAGGTGGGCGATATAGTGCTGGCGATCGGCAATCCCTTCGGCATGGGGCAGACCGTCACCCAGGGTATTATCTCCGCCACCGGCCGTTATGGTCTGGGTATAAGCGCTTTTGAGAATTTCATCCAGACCGACGCGGCGATCAATCCCGGCAACTCCGGAGGCGCATTGATCGATGTGCACGGCAATCTGCTCGGAATTAATACTGCCATCCTGGACCGTATTGGCAATTCCGACCTGGACGGCGTCGGTCTCGCGGTACCGGCGGACACGGCAGTGCGCACGCTCAAAGACATAGTGGAATTCGGCCGCGTAGTGCGCGGCTGGCTGGGAGTGGATGCGCAGAGCCTCACGCCGCAGCTGGCGCATTCCTTTCAGTTAAATTCCACGAACGGTGTTTTGATTACCCGCATCTACAACAACGGGCCAGCCCATGTGGCCGGACTACAGCCGGGTGATGTGATCGTCAAAATCAATGATGAACCGGTGGGTAATGGCGCGCGCGGGCGCCAGCAGATTCAAGAATCCCGCCCCGGGGAAACCGTTGCCATAGAGTTCTATCGCAACGGCAAACTGGAAAAGGTCCAGGCGGTACTTGAGAAGAAGCCGGTCACCGGCTGATCAGGTGTCATCCTGTATGCGATATTCCGCAGAACGTGCGTGCGCTTCGAGAGACTCCCCCCGCGCCAGCACAGAGGCGATGCGACCGAGATTCGAAGCAGCGGCTGGCGGACAGTGGATCAACGAGCTGCGCTTTTGGAAATCATAAACACCGAGCGGTGACGAAAAGCGCGCCGTGCCCGAGGTGGGCAGTACATGATTCGGTCCCGCGCAATAATCGCCCAAGGCTTCACTGGTGTGGCGGCCCATAAAAATAGCGCCGGCATGTCTCACCTGCGGCAGCAGTGCCTCGGGATCCGCGACCGAAAGCTCCAGGTGCTCGGGAGCGATTCGATTCGACCACTCCACCGCCTCCGCAAGCGACCCCACTTCAATCAAAGCGCCGCGTTTTGCCAGAGAAACCGCCGCAATGGCGTTGCGCTCCAACGTCGGCAGCAGGCGGGCAATGCTCGCCTCTACTGCATCGAGGAACTGACGGTCAGGACTGATCAGAATCGCCTGCGCGTCCTCATCGTGTTCCGCTTGGGAGAATAGATCCATCGCCACCCAGTCTGGATCGGTTTTGCCATCGCAAATCACCAGAATTTCCGAAGGGCCGGCGATCATATCGATAGCCACCACACCAAAAACCGCGCGTTTGGCTGTGGCCACATAGATATTGCCGGGGCCGACGATCTTATCGACCTTGGGCACCGTTTTCGTGCCATAGGCCAGTGCGGCCACCGCCTGAGCGCCACCGATGGTCAACACCCGATCGACACTCGCAATCGCCGCTGCGGCCAGGACCAGATCGTTCACTTCGCCGCGCGGCGTGGGGCTTACCATCACGATCTCCGGCACCCCTGCAACCCTTGCAGGAATGACGTTCATCAAAACCGATGAGGGGTATGAGGCTTTACCACCCGGCACGTACATCCCGACACGGTCCATAGGGGTAATCTGCTGACCGAGAACCGTGCCATCTACCGCAGTGTAACGCCAGGACTCCTGACGCTGATGCTGGTGATACTCGCGGATTCTGTGTGCGGCCTGTTCGAGGGCATCGCGCTGAACGACGGGGATGCGCGCCAGGGCGGCGTCGAGTTGCGCGCGCTCGAGCACCAGCTCTGCCATGGAGGCCACTTGGCGTTGATCAAAACGGTTGGTGTATTCCACCAGCGCAGCATCGCCGCGGCGGCGCACCTCTTCGAGAATCTGTTTGACCGCTTGCTCCACCGTTTCGTGGGCCGATGTTTCCCAAGCCAGCAGCTTATCCAGCTCGCGAGAGAAATCGGATGACGACGACTGAAGGCGACGAATCTGCATGATGGTTCCCACTCGAAAAATTAATCCGCACCGTTGATTTCGCCCACGGCACTTTCCACCGCGTCCATTAACGCTTCAATCTGGAAGTGCTTGAGTTTCATCGACGCCTTGTTGACGATCAGGCGCGAACTCACCTCTGCGATGGTTTCGCGCGGCTCCAGCCCGTTGGCGCGCAGGGTGTTGCCGGTGTCCACTATGTCGACGATTTCATCGGCCAACTGCAACACGGGCGCTAATTCCATGGCGCCGTAGAGTTTGATCACATCCACTTGCTGGGCTTTTTCCGCGTAAAAACGCTTGGCCACATTGACATATTTGGTAGCGACTTTTATGCGCCCGGGCTTTGGCGGCTGTCCGACCAACCCCGCCGTCATCAGGCGACAGCGCGCAATGCGCAAATCCAGCGGCTCGTAATAGCCCTGGCCGCCGTGCTCCAACAAGGTGTCCTTGCCGGAAACACCCACATCCGCTGCACCGAACTGCACATAGGTGGGAACATCAACGCCGCGCAAAATCAGCAGACGCACATCCGGTGACGTGGTTTCAAAGGTCAGCTTGCGACTGTTCTGGATGGATTCCAGCGGCTCTATGCCTGCGGCAGCGAGGAGCGGCAGAGTTTCCTCGAGGATGCGCCCCTTGGTGAGGGCGATGGTGAGTTGTGGCATAGCATTTACCTCGTCTTTCCGGCGATACGCTGGATGTTGGCACCGAGAATTTGCATTTTTTCCTCGATACATTCATAGCCGCGATCGATGTGGTAGATCCGGTCGATCAAGGTTTCACCTTCCGCCACCAAGCCGGCGATCACCAAGCTGGCGGAAGCGCGGAGGTCGGAGGCCATCACTGGCGCGCCCTTCAAACGCGGCACACCTTTGATGATGGCGGTGCTGCCTTCCAGGGTGATATTGGCACCCATGCGATTGAGTTCGTGCACCTGGATCAAACGGTTCTCAAAAATCGTCTCTGTCACAGCGCCAGTACCTTCCGCGACTGTGTTCATGGCAGTGAATTGCGCCTGCATATCGGTGGGGAACGCCGGGTAAGGTGCGGTGCGGATATTCACCGACTTGGGCCGATTGCCTTTCATGTCGAGCTCGATCCAATCCGCGCCGGTATTGATATGGGCGCCAGCTTCTTCGAGTTTCAGCAACAC
>JAEZGT010000305.1 GCA_023416875.1 Pseudomonadota bacterium | reverse complement strand
GATTACGTCAATCTGCACGGCACCTCCAGCCGGGTAAATGATCTGGTGGAGGGCAATCTGATGGCGCAACTATTTCCGACTAGCACTCCCATGAGCTCCACCAAAGGCTGGACCGGCCACACCCTCGGTGCCGCCGGTATCGTGGAGGCCATTATCGCCATGGATAGCTTCCAGACCGGGCTGCTGCCGGGCAATCTCCATTGCAAAAAGGTGGACCCGGAGATTGCGTTGCAGCTCAGCGAGGCAAACCGCATCGCGGCGCCGCAACATGTGATGAGCAATTCCTTTGGCTTCGGCGGCAATAACGCGAGCCTGATCTTCAGCCGCGGCAATTGAGCGGCTCACCGGTTATGACTATGCAGACTGATCTTGTGTGTTATCTC
This sequence comes from Pseudomonadota bacterium, assembly GCA_023416875.1. Classification (GTDB taxonomy): domain Bacteria; phylum Pseudomonadota; class Gammaproteobacteria; order Pseudomonadales; family Cellvibrionaceae; genus UBA5868. Next base: position 6,780 of record JAEZGT010000305.1, on the reverse strand, counting down.
TACGGCGTCGGCGCCTGGGGCCCCGGTTTTGCCGACTGGAACGAGCTGCAGGCGCAATTGCGCGATCCGGCCAATATTCCAGCGGCCCCGGCTCCGCCGACGGCAAAAGCGGAAGTGATTCCGGGCAATGAACGACGGCGCGCGCCCCTGGTAGTCCGGGCGGCGGTGGAAGTGTCCGCGCAGGCGACACAAGCGGCGGGGGTCAACCCGAGCGACTTGGCCTGCGTGTTCGGCTCCGGCTTGGGCGACACGGAAATCACCGATTATTTGTGCGCGCAACTCGCCACCCCGGAAAAACAAGTCTCGCCCACTCGTTTTCACAATTCGGTACACAACGCCCCCGCCGGTTACTGGACCATCGCCACCCACTGCGTGCGCTCCGCCAATTCTATTGCCGCGTATTCCCATACGGCGGGCATTTGTGTGCTGGAGGCGGTCATTCAGGCGCAGCAGGAGCAGGTGCCAGTGCTGGTGACGCTGTACGATCTCGCCGCCCGCGGCATTTACAGCCATATCTATACGGTGACGCAGGATTTCGCGTCGTCGCTGGTGCTCAGCCCCGTCCTGCGCGAGGGAGCGCCACTGGCAAAGCTGACCCTGTCGGTATCACCGACCGGATGTGCGGAACCCGCATGGGCACCGGCGTTTTCCCATTTGTGCGCCAACAATCCTGCCGCGCACCTGTTGCCGCTGTTGCACGCACTGGCCCAGCCAGCGGCGCGGGCGGAGGCTAGTCTCACACTAGCCGCCGATTCTCATTTAAAAATTCTGATCGAAAAGTAAAAGAGGAAGTCGTGAGCGAAAAGCGCGATCTCATTATTCTTGGTGGCGGTTTGGCCGGTATGGGCCTGGCGCTGCAGGTAAAAAAACAGCAGCCGGATCTGCATATTTCAGTCGTCGAAAAAAATGCCTTTCCGCGTCCGCCGGCCATTGCCAAAGTGGGCGAATCCACGGTTGAAATCGCTTCATTTTATTTAAGCGAACAATTGGGATTGCAACAGCATTTGGATAACAGCCATTTGCGCAAATTCGGTCTGCGCTTGTTTACCGGCGTGTCGCAGCGGGATTTTTCCGAATGCGATGAATTGGGCCCGAGTAAAACCTTTGGTATCCCAACTTATCAGCTGGATCGCGGCGTTTTGGAAAATCATCTTTCCGCGCAGCTGCGCGCTCACGATATCGAATTGATCGATCAGGCGGACGTGCGTGAAATTCAGGTGGCGGATGATAAATCCGTAGCCTTCACCACCCCCGCCGGTGCGCGCAATTTGCAATCGCGTTGGTTGGTGGATACCTCTGGCCGCGCGGCCATTCTAAAAAAAAATCTCTCATTGCAAGCGCCCAGCGAACACCGCGCCAATGCGGTGTGGTTTCGCGTTGACCGGCGGGTGATTGTCGATGACTGGACGGCAGATCAAGCTTGGCAGGCGCGCAGCGCCATGCCGCACGAGCGCTGGAAAAGTACCGTGCATTTAACCGGTGCGGGTTATTGGGTGTGGATTATTCCCCTGGAATCCGGTGTGACCAGTATCGGTATTGTGTCGGACGATATTGTGTTTAATGAAGCGAATATCCGCACCCAGGAAGACGCACTGCGCTGGCTGGCACAAAATCAGCCGCGGGTGGCGGAAGCCATCGCGGGAGCCAAATTCCTCGATTTTGTGGTGCTGCCGAATTACGCCTACGACTGCAAAAAAGTGCTGTCTGCGGATCGCTGGGCGATTTCCGGTGAGGCCGGATTTTTTGCCGATCCGTTTTATTCACCGGGCAGCGACTTTATCGCCATTGCCAACGGTTTTATCACGTCCCTGATCGCCGATGATCGTCGCGGCAGTGATATCCAATTGAATTCGGTGGTGTACGAAAAGATTTTTCGTTCGATTTATCAAAACACGCTCAGCCTCTATACCAATCAATACGGCGGCTTCGGCGATCGGATGATGATGGGGCTAAAAACCCTTTGGGATATTGCCTATTACTGGAGTGTGCTTTCATTGCTGTATTTTCGCGACGCCCTGTGCAATTACCAAAAAATGCGACCGTTGCTCAACGATTTGATCGCTACCCAGGAACTCAATCAGGAGATTCAGGCGCTGTTTCGCGAGCGTGCTAAGCAGCGGCTGGTATTGCCGGCGCGCGGCGTATTTCTGGATCAGTACCACGTGCCCTGCCTGAAATTTTTCAACGATGTTTTGCAAAAGCCGTTGGACACGGACGTGCAGAGCGATTTGCAGCAGAACATTAAAATCCTGCACTGTGTCGCCGGCGGTGTCGCCGAACTGCTGAAAGGGGTTGCGCCGGCACAGATGTCACCGGCGGCGCGAGAGTGGATCGGTGAGGATTATTGTTCCGGCTTGTAAGCCAAAGTATCGCGGTAGAGTGCCAGCACTTTAGCGCGATGAATTTTGCCGGTTTCCTCCCGCGGTAATTTCTCCACGAACAATAGCGGTCGAGGCAGAAAAACCACGTCCAATCGCTGGGCAAAATGTCGTTGAATCGCGGCGAGGGTCGTGTCCTTCGCCACCACCAGGGCGGCCGGTCGAGTCGCCCCTTCGCTCGGCATAAACACAACTGCGTCGGCAATTCCCGGGGCGCTGAGCAATACCTGGGTAATTTGCATCAGGGAACCGCGTTTTCCTCCCACATTCACCATGTCCTCACTGCGACCGAGCAATTTAAAGCCGTCCGCAGAAATTTCCACGCGATCCTGGAGCACCTGATCTTCCGGTAGATGCTGCCCGCCAATACGCGGCGCTTCGGCAGCGTCTGTCTGCGCGCGAAAAGCCAGGCCGGGGATCAACCGCCACACAGTATCGACAGCAGTGCGCCGGTAAGCGGTGGAGCCGATTTCGCTGCAGCCGTAGATTTCCAGCAGGTCGCTGCCGGTCGCGCTTTCGCAGGCCGCTGCCAGCTCCGTCGCCAATGGAGCAGTGGCACAGAGAGTGCGTGCGCACTCAGGAATCGTCAGATTGCTACCCAGGAGTGCGCGCAGATGCACGGGCGTGCTCACCAGTAGGCGTGGCGACGGCAAGTCGCCCAGGGCTTTGACCAGATCTGGCGGAAACATCGGCCGGCTGTCCGCGACACAGACCGGCCAGAACAGTGGAATCAACACGCCGGTTTCCAGACCCCACATATGCTGGGGCGGCACAGTGGCGAGTTGATGAACCAGGTCGCCTGCCGGTGGCAGCATACACGCGCCGTTCATGAGCGAACTGGTCACCAGGGTATGCCAGGGTTTGACGATAGGTTTGGGCTGTCCCGTTGAGCCGGAAGTAAACGCGATAGCGGCGGCGAAATCCCGCTCGATCGTCGGGATTTCAGCAGTGGCGGAGGTTTCCAGGCACAACTGGTTCAGATTTAGATCGGCTATATCGTCGAGAGGAGCGTTACCGCCGGGTTGGCTGTGATGCAGCAAGTAGCTAGCCGGGTATTCCGCAGCGACGCGGCGGAGAGTTTCAGGGGAGCGGTTTTGCGGCAGCAGGGTGGTTTGCCGGCGCAGCAGGGCGGCGCCAAAGGCAACGGTAAACAGATAGGGGTTGTCGCACAGGTTGATAACGTACTTCTGCTCGGGCAGTCGCTGAGCGACCTGCAGGCAGTGGCCGAGAAATTCGGCGGCGGTGATGTCACCGCTGCGCCCGCCAAGCGCCGGCGGGTTGCCGGTGATGCGGGCGAAGAGGCTGGGCAGTTCCCGCCAGATCAGCGGCAGGGAAGGTGAGGCTCGGCTGTGCGCCAGACGTGTGTCTATGTCTGCCAAGGCGTTGCCTGCTTACTTTTTATGGGTTTCCACAAAGTCAGTCAGCGTTGCCAGGGTTGCGAACGCCTTGCGCGTCTGCTCGTCATCGGCCTGCATTTGCACGCCGAATTTTTGCGAAATGGCCAGGGCGATTTCCAGCGCGTCGATGGAGTCCAGCCCCAGGCCACCGCCGAACAGCGGTGCGTCCGGTTCGATTTCACTGGCCTTTACGCCTTCCAGATTCAAAGCGTCCACCAGCAACTGGGCTATGATTTGTTGAGCGGGAGTCTGCATAGTCCGTCCATCCGGGTTATTAAATTTCTCGGTTTTTAGCGGCTGTTGCGTCTCGGTCGCAAACCCCGACGCACCGCTGGACGCCTTAACACGGGGGCAGCGATTGTATACAATCCCCGCCTTTTAATCAGCGGTATTTGGCCCCTGAGATCATAATTACGCGCGGGGGCTGTCGATTCGGCATTTATGTCCATATTTGTTCAGGAATATCTCTCCGTCCACACGGCCCCCCAGGTGGCGGATTTGCTCAAACAGGATGGCGTTCTCGCAGTCGTTGGCTATACCGGCGATTGTCTGGAGCCCGGCGCTACGGGTTATATCTCTTCAGGTCTTGGCTCTCTCGGTGACGTCGGTGTGGAAGTCATCCGCTACCCCTTCGGTCGCGCTGAGCGCGGCCAGACCGAGCGTTGTCACTGGAGCAAAATCGGCGATCTGCTGTGCATTGCCACGTGGATCTCTCCGGAAGAGTGCAACCAGATCGAGAGTGCAACTGAACAAGCCTACGACCGCGCTCTGGGTGTTGCCGAGCGGCTCGGCTTTGCTTTTCCCTTCCGCATCTGGAACCTGATTCCGCAGATCAATCAGGGAACTGGCGACCAGGAAGTCTATAAACAATTTTGCAGCGGCCGGATGCGCGCCTTCACCCGTCATGGTATGGAGCAGGCGCAATACCCGGCGGCCTCTGCGGTTGGCCACCATGCGGAAGGTGCGGTGATCTATCTGCTGGCGGCGCCAAAACCAAGCCGTAATCTGGAAAATCCCTTGCAGATGCCGGCGTACACTTATCCCCGTGAATACGGCCCTTGCAGCCCGTCATTTGCTCGCGCGACTCGTATTGAACTTGGCGGCGCGGATTTTCTGTTCATCTCCGGCACTGCCAGTATTCTCGGCCACAGCACCCAGGCGCCTGGCGATATCGCCAGCCAGTTGGAGGTGACACAGGCCAATATTGCGCAATTGGTGAAGCAGGCCGGCGGTTCCATCACCAAACTCAGTGCGCTGCGCGTGTACCTACGCCACGCGGAGCATCTCGAACTGGCACGCACAATGCTGCAGCGGACGTACCCGGCGGAACATTTGAATTTCGTCCTCGCGGATATCTGCCGCCAACCGCTTCTGGTCGAAATCGAAGCCCTTGTAGAACTGTGAGTCGCGGACTCGCGCTATGACTGATCGCATTCAATCTGCGCACAGAGCTTCTGCTCTGGTACTGCTCGATAGAGCCTGGCGTGTGATGGCGACCGGTTTTGCCTTCGCCTTGTTTGGTGTGGGTGCGCTGACGCTCGGAATTTTTCTCGGCGCCGACCTGGTTCTGGTGCGCGCCCGCCCCACCACCAAAATTAAAGTATCGCGTCGTGTTATAGGCCTGCTCTGCGGGTTGTACATCCGCACCTTGCGCGGCCTCGGTTTGCTCTCCTACCAATGCGACGATTTCTCCCAGCTCGACTACCGCGGCAAATTGATCATTGCCAATCATCCCACCCTGCTGGATGCGGTGTTCTTGATGGCGCTGATCCCCAATGCCACCTTTATCGCTAAAGCGGCCATGACCCGGCATTTTTTCACTGGCGCCATCGCCCGGCTCGCCGGTTACATCGCCAATGATCAGGACGGCGTCGCTCTGCTCGATAGCGCGAAACAGTCCTTGGCCAATGGCGAGGCTCTGGTCGTTTTTCCCGAGGGGACGCGCACCACGGACGCAGCGCCGAAATTCAAACGCGGGGCGGCAAATATCGCCGTCGCCACCGGCTGCAATATCATCCCGGTGCGGCTCAGTTGCGAGCCTCCCACCTTGCGGAAAAATCAGAAATGGTATGATGTGCCGCCGCGCAAACCTCACTTTGTTATTAGTGTTCTGCCGGAAATCACCTTGCGCCAGGTGATCGATACGGAGCGGCCCGCCGGGATTCAGGCGCGGCAATTAAATGATTATTTGCAGGATTGCTTGATGCGGCCCGCGCCGGCGAGCGACCTGCCAGCCAACCTATCTTAGGAGTTTGACTCGTGTCCTCCAAACCCACTAAAGACTACATTTATCAGTACATTACCCGCATTCTGCAGGAGCAATTTGATCTCGACCCTGCGGCTATGACTGCAGAGACAGACTTGCGCGCGGATCTGGATATCGACAGCATCGACGCGGTCAATATTCTGATTGAATTGAAATCGCTGACATCAAAAAAAGTGGCCATCGAAAATTTTCACCAGATCAAAACCATCGGCGATCTCACCGACGCTGTGTTTAACCTGCTCAACGAAAACGAACAGTGACCGGTATGGCCGCAGCGCGCATCACCGCCGATGTTCACATGGAAGTGCCGTTTTTTGATGTGGACTCTCTCAATATCGTCTGGCACGGCAACTACTGCAAATATTTCGAAGTCGCACGCTGTGAACTGCTGAGTAAAATCGGCTATGACTACAGCGTTATGCGCGACACCGGTTATGCTTTTCCTGTGGTCGAATTAAAAGCCAAATATATTCTGCCGCTGGTTTTTCAGCAGCGCATTCGCATTCGCGCGGAACTGCTGGAATGGGAACACCGGCTGAAATGCCAATATGAAATCAGCGACGCGCAATCCGGCGTGGTGCACACCCGCGGCACGACTGTGCAGGCGGCAGTGGCAGCGGGAGATCGGCATTTGCAGCTGGTATGCCCTGCGGTATTCACCGAGCGTGTCGAGCGCCACCTTGCTGCATTGACCTCCCCCTATCCACCGGCCGCGGAAATTCTATTTAAATCTCTCTGG
>JAEZGT010000153.1 GCA_023416875.1 Pseudomonadota bacterium | reverse complement strand
GTCGCATTTCGCCTCCGCAAATTTTTCCGCTTTGTGATACCACTGCGCCAACACATCTTTGCGCGACTGAATAATTTTGCGCGCGAGCTTTTTGTCTGCCGGCGTCAGCGATTTTTGCAAAGGCATTTCCGGCAGCGCATCGGAGAGATCTTTCTCGCCCATATCCAGCACTAAAGCGCGCACGGACAGATCCGTCAAAAACGGCAGGCAGGCGGTGGCGTGGGCGGACTGAATCACCAGATCGAAACTGGTTTCCAATAGGCATTTGCCCGGCGGCAATTGTTTACTCGGCAGAAATGCCACCGACGCCGAGCCCAAATCCGAGTGATGCAGGATTTCCCACAAGCCGGTGATAAAGGGCGAATCCCAGGTGAGAAACAGCACATCCTCACGCGCATTGGCCAGGGCGCGGTCGAAGGTCACTTCGACACCGTCGAGGGGAATGCCCGGCAGCGAGGGAATCAACATATTGTCTGCGGGAATCAGCGAGTAGGCGCCGCCCTGAGTCTCTTCAAAATGGAAGTTGAACAGCTCGCTCGCCTGCTCCACCAGTTCCAATGGGGTCTCCGCCTCAAATTCGGCGATGGTGGCGACCAATTGATCCGCCTGGGGCTGGCGGCAGCTGTTCAGTTCCAGCAGCGCGTCGCGGCCCTGTTGAATCTGCGCTTCCAATTGCAGCAGCGTCTGATGCGCCTGCTCCCGCAGTGGCGCGTCTGCAGAACTATGGGTCAGCTGTGCCCAGAAGCGATCGTGCACGGCGCCGGCGGCAGGACTCTGCCGGTCAATACACTGCAATACCTCGTGATACCAAACGAATTTCTCCCAATCCGCAGAGCCTTCGCAGAAAGGGATGTGAACATTCACTGTGCTTTTTTGACCGATGCGGTCTAGGCGTCCGATACGCTGCTCTAGTACATCAGGATGATCCGGCAGGTCGAGACAGACCAGGTGATGGCTGAACTGGAAGTTGCGCCCTTCACTGCCGATTTCCGAACACAGCAACAGCGGGCAGCCGCGTTCCATATCGGCGAAATAGGCGGCCGCGCTGTCGCGCTCCACCAGGTCCATATCTTCATGAAACAGCGCAACGTGGATGCCATGCTTCTGCCACAGATGAGCCTCGCAATCGCGCACCTGCTCCACCGCGTGACAGATAACCAGAATCTTCTTGCCCGGATTCTTGCGCGCAAAATCCGCCAACCACTCAAACTTCGCCTCCCAGGAATTCTCGGCCAGCACATGCGGTACCGCTTTGCGCTGAGGGAACCCCTGCACCGACGCGCGGGTGTTGCGGAACATCACCCGACCTATGCCGTGGCAGTCCAACAGGCGCGCCACCAGCTGGCGATCATCCAGCGCGGCGTCGAGTTGGTAATCGCGCACCAACTCTTTCCGACCTTCGGGCAGTGCGCGAATGCGGCGGTTGAGTTCGCCGTAGGTTTGCTCTTGGGCGATGAAATGTTCGAGGGAGTCAAACTTGGCCGGGTCGAGCAGTTGCAGCCGGGCGAAGTGACTTTCCACGCCCAGTTGTTCCGGGGTGGCGGACAGGAGTACCAGATGGTTGCAGTGCTGCGCCAATTCGCTCAGCAGAGTGAAGGATTCGGAGCCAGGTTGCAGATGGTGGGCCTCATCGACTATGGCCATATCGAATTCCGTCAGGGATTCCGCGAAACGCGTGCCGGCGGCCATGACGGAGTGCGGCAGCAGATGGATCTGGCCGGTAGAGAAATCGTGCTCTTCGCCAGCATAGAGATCCGGGCGCAGATTGAAGCGGCGGATAAGCTCCACCAACCACTGGATCTGCAGCGCATCCGGCACCAGCACCAACACCCGCTGGGCCCGCTCGAAACGCAGAAGGCGAGTGAGGATCATGCCCGCTTCCAGGGTTTTGCCGAGGCCCACTTCATCGGCCAATAGAACGCGTACTTTCTCGCGGTTGCAGGCGCTGTGGGCGACATACAACTGGTGCGGAATCAGATTCGCCCGCACACCCAGCAGGCCGCCGAGTTGCGATTGCCAGGTGCGCGCCATGGCGCGATCCAGTTGGCGGCGGAAGGCAAACCATTTGGCGGCGTCCAACTGACCGGTCTGCAGGCGCAGCAGCGGCTGGTTCATTTTGATTTCGCTGGCGAGGCCGATCTCTGGCACCAGCTGTTCTTCGCCAATATCGTAAAGCTTTAATCCCGCGTGTTCGTGCACCGCCACCACTACGCCCGAGCGGCCATCAGCGGCGTGAATCCGGTCGCCAACGTCAAAGGCAATGCGGGTGAGCGGCGCTTTCTGACGGGCGTACATGCGCTCACAATCCGCCTGGGGAAACATGAGAGTGACCACCCGCGCATCCACTCCAACCACTATGCCGAGTCCCAATTCCGGCTCCGCATCCACCACCCAACGCTGACCTACAACAATTTCCGCCATATCCCCACAACTCTCTTTAACGCCCGATCGACCTCAGCGGCGGCCACGACAAATTGAATCAGCCGCCGCAATTTCGCGCGGCATTGTAAGGCTTTTTGCAAGGAAGGTTATGTTTGATAGGGGCTGGAGTGAGGAATCAACCCTTCGCCACCAACGGGGTTATCTTGCTCGCAGACTCCGGCGAGGCGATTTCCTCCAGCAGCAACTCTGGTTTACCCTTGCACGCACGCGCCAGAAGATCGCGATGTTTGGCGAGGAACAGGCCTACAGCCTCGTTGTGTGCCGGATTGCCACCCGGCACATGCTGGTTGAGCAGCTCGCTGATATTTTCCGCCAGCTCCAGCATTTTGTCGTATTCTTCTGCTTCTTTTCTGTCTTGAAACATAGTGCCGTCTCGATCACATTGCCAAACTGCGATAACCGCCATTGTCTACCCTCCAGGTCTATACTGTATTTAAATACAGTATCTGTAATATCCTGGAGCTGTCAACCTGCAGAGTCATTATGGAACCATTAAGACTGTTTGCCACTCTTCAAACATTCAAATCGCTAGAGAGTTGGAGCGCCATCTTTACCCATAACGGCTGGAAGACGATCCAACAACCTGATCAGTTGGCCGTGAAATACCGCGGCTTCACCGGCTCACTCGAACAAAGCGAACCTGGTGTGCTGATGTTGCGCGGGGAGATCGAGAGCCTGGAAATGGCGGATCGACTAAGCTCAATCCTGCGGGAGGCACAAGCGCAGTATCAGATCGATCTTTTTGAAGAAGACGGGCGCTTATTAAGACGATTGACCAATGATGCGTACACTTGAGAGGGAACGACCATGAGCAAATCTTCGCGCACCCGCCGCTGGTTATTGGGCGCAACCGCGTTGGCGTTGTCATCCTACGCTCTGTACACCTACGCGCGTCCGCTGTGGGTGCCGCTTTATCGCAAAGCGACGGGCGCGAGATCGGTAGAAGATGTGCTGCATATCTACGGCGCTAAAGCCCAGGCGCGCTTACAGCCTTTCTTTGACGCCGCCAAAGCGCCCTATCCGCCGAAAGCGATTACCCTGCTTGCCGTAAAAGATGAAAAAAGACTGGAGCTGTGGAGCGAAGATAAGGGCGCGCGCTATTTTATTCGCTCCTATCCCATAAAAGCCGCCAGCGGTATTACCGGCCCCAAACTGCGCAAAGGCGACCATCAGGTACCGGAAGGGGTTTATCGGCTGGAATATTTAAATCCAAACAGCCTTTATCACCTTTCCATGAAAATCAATTACCCCAACGACTTCGACCGCGAGCACGCCGGTATAGAAAACCGCACCGACTTGGGCGGCGATATTTTTATTCACGGACATGCGGTATCGGTAGGGTGTCTCGCTATCGGCGACCCCGCCATTGAAGAACTGTTTACCCTCGTTGCACAAATCGGCATCAATAATGTGCGCGTTATCATAGCCCCCAGCGACGCGCGCAAACACGACTTGCAACCACTGGCGGCGAATCAACCGCCCTGGGTAGAAAAACTGTATCAGACCCTTACCGAAGCTGTGCAGCCATATAAAGTTTTTGAAGATATGGCGGCGGCCGAAGGCAGCACCCCGCTGATGCAAAAATGCCATTAATTTCTGGAGTTATTGTGTGAAAAGCCATTTCTACGCCTACATCAGTAAATTGCGCTGGCTGCAACGCTGGGGATTAAAACGCAATACCGTCAACGAAAATGTGATGGAGCACAGCTGGGAAGTGGCCACCATCACCCACGCATTAGCCCTTATCAAAAACCGTTATTACGGCGGCCAACTCGATGTGAATGCGGTGGTTGTGGCCGCGCTCTATCACGACTGCGGTGAAGTCATCACGGGCGACTTACCCTCGCCTATCAAATATCACACACCGGAAATCACCCAGGCTTACAAAGCCATCGAACGTCAGGCCGAGCGGGAATTGTTAAATCTGCTGCCGGATGAGCTGCAAACGGATTATCGCAACGTGTTAATGGAAGAACTGATACCGGAGGAACATCGCGCCTTGATCAAGGCCGCCGATACCATCGCCGCCTTCATTAAATGCCGCACCGAAGTCAACGCCGGAAATCAGGAATTCAGCAAAGCGGAAGAAGCGGTCAAAGCGCGGCTGGACCATTTGGAAATGCCGGAAGTGCGATATTTTCTGGATACGTTTATCGATAGTTACAGTTTGACGTTGGATGAGTTGTTGAGCACAAAAAAATAAAGACGACTTTAAAGGTTGCCTCCCCCGA
>JAEZGT010000215.1 GCA_023416875.1 Pseudomonadota bacterium | reverse complement strand
TTGCGAATACCTACACAGCCATGGCAGAGCGTGCTATTCGCGAAAAGCAGTTTGATCAAGCGAAAAATTACATTAATGAAGCGCGCGCGGTAGCGCCCGAGCTCGCCAGTTTGACTGGACTGGAAACTAAGTTGGCAGCGGCGATTGCCGAACAGAAGGAGCAGGAAGCACAGGCCGCCGCTGAGCAAAAGGCGACGAAAATCGAATCATTGCTGGCGGCGGCAGATGCGGACGCGCAGGCTGGGCGAATCCGCTCTCCCGTGGGCAACAATGCCCTCGAGAAATATCAGCAAGTATTGGATCTGGATCCAAATAATACGCTGGCGATCGAGAAGTTGATCGAGTACGGCCGCTGACCTGCGTCAAAAGCAGGTCAGGGAACGCTGCACCAAGCGTTGCTGCGTTTTATCCATAACTTCTTTTCTTTCCTGCTTACTCGCCAGCAATGCCAAAGCCTTGGCTAGATTCTCCACTTCTTCGCCGCAATTATTCTGGGCAGAGGCTTTGTCTGCCGCTTTTAAATATTCGATTTCCTGATTTTCCAGAACACCTATCAGGTTGCCCGCGATGGTCTCTGCAACGTCTTGAGATAATTTCTGCAATATTTCGGTATCTGTCGGTAGTTTGGCGAGCTTGTATGGAATCACCAATTCACCTACTTCCAAGCCCTCATTACTCTCGTCTTCATGTTGCGACTGCAGCGTTATGCTGTCTGGAAAAATAACCCGGTTGTTTTTATTGTCAACGAGGCGGTAAGTCACCGCAAAAATGCCCACTTTGCGGTGCATTGTCGCTGTGATAAAAACGGTTTCCTGTTTCGCTTCGCTAATGGTTTCCTCCGGCTTGGCTACATTCTTGCGCTCCTTCGCCGGTAGCTCGAGCCAGGCCAAATAGGCGGGGTTGGTGCGTTGTATTTCGCCGACATTCACCAGCATTTGCTTTTTGTTACGCGCCTGCGAACTCTCGACCTTAACCTCCAGGATATTTCCCGTGACCAACGCGTCGACTCCCGCACCGCCTTCGACAATGCGGACACTGTTGCCAATGAGTTGCTGCAGATATTGGCTGATCAGCGGGGTGATCACTTCGCCATAGTTAAGGTCGTCATAACGCGAGCGGAATTTCTCTACGCTCAAGCTGCTGATGGTGTTGCCTCTGATGTGCGCGAACTGCTGCTGTGTTGTCGGATTGAATTTCCCGGAGGGTTGCGGTGCGACCACCTCCTGAGCAAGCAAAAAACCGAGTGCAGCATAAGCATTTTTATCTTTAGTCGCGTGGAATTTGTCCGCGAACTGTTGCACTAGGTTGGCAGTCTCTGGGTGGGACGCGGGTTTTAGGTTGAGAATGGCGCGAACTTCAATTTCGCGCTGATAATTCTGTAGGGATTCCGCGAGACTCCAGCGACGACTCACGCTTTCAGTAACATAGCCGGCGTAATCGTCGGCGATTTTGTTGGCGCGCTCGCCGAGCTTGGCGACGATCTGCGGATAATCCTGCTTTTGCGTCAGCTTCTTCAATACTTTGAAGGCGCCTTCGCGGTCACCTTTTGTTTGAAGTCTCGCATAACGATTTGCATAAAAATCGGCATAGAGCCCTTGCATATCCTCGACGATTTTTTCCGGCTGACTCACGTAAATGCCGCGGACAAAATCGATTTTGTCTTCCAGGCTCGCACTAAAATTATTATTTTCTGCCGCGCTATGGATGGCTTTGATGATGATCTCCATCTGCTTGTCGCGGATCTCGGCCCAGCGCTTTTCGCCGCTGGTTACGTAGAGTTGGTGATAAACCATGGCGCGGCGTTCCGCCGTCAAATCTTGCCGACCTGCCTCCGCTTCCAAGCGACCAATAAGACTTACCGTGTTGCCGTGCTCGCGGACGATAGGCTCCTGTACCTGTTGCACCAATGACGGAGTGAGGTTTTTATCGTCCTGCAATTGTTGTTGCAGTTGCGCCAGTTCAGGCAGCGGAATTTTGTCCTGATAATCCCCCAGCTCGCGGATGCGTTTTTCACTCAGGACTTTTTCCAGCTGATCTTTCTGTAGCGTCACGATGCGTTGGCCCATATCGTCGAGTAGAGCAAAATCGGCCGGAAAGTCTTCTTTTTTTGCGTTGGTGAGGCGTGCCGCGAGCGCGGCATGGGTTTCTTTTAGCCGTTCCAGATCTTGCAGTGCTTGCACTTCTTCTTTCGAAATTCCCAGAGCTTGAAGATGAGAGGGTGAGCTGCTGCAGCTCGATAATAAAGCCCAGGCGACAATCACAAGCGCGTTTCGATATTTGTGCATAGGCATTCCGTATCGGGTGGTCAGAGGTAGCATAAAAATTCCGCGTGGCTACTAGCGGAGACATACTGCCTCCGCTAACTTTTTTATTTTATTGGTACGCCTCCATCGGAGGGCATGTGCACACTAAGTTTCGATCACCGTACACGTTATCAATACGATTGACCGAAGGCCACACTTTGTGGAGGTGCAGATAGGGGAGTGGGCGTGCGGCTATGTTGCGGCTGTACGGCCGGTCCCAGCTTTCCGACATCACATCGTCCAGGGAGTGCGGGGCGTTTTTCAACGGATTGTTATCCTGCGGCCATTCGCCGCTTTCCACCCGGGCGATTTCCCGGCGAATCTCGATCATGGCGTCGCAGAAACGATCCAGCTCCGCTTTCGATTCGCTCTCAGTAGGTTCGATCATCAAGGTGCCGGCGACGGGAAATGACATGGTCGGGGCGTGAAAGCCGTAGTCCATCAAACGCTTGGCGATGTCTTCTTCACTGATGCCGCTTGCTTCTTTCAGCGGGCGCAGGTCGAGCAAGCATTCGTGCGCGATAAAGCCGTTGCGACCGCTGTAGAGCACGGGGTAATGATCCTGCAATCGCCGCGCGACGTAGTTGGCGTTGAGAATTGCGTATTCAGTAGCTCTTTTCATGCCCTCCGCACCCATCATGCGGATATACATCCAGCTGATCGGCAGAATGCTCGCAGAACCCCAAGGACCTGAGGAAACAGTGCCGTTGCGGGCGTCGGTCTCCGGCACGGGTTGTAATGGATGGCCGGGGAGATAAGGTGCCAAGTGGGCTTTTACGCCGATGGGGCCCATGCCCGGACCGCCCCCTCCGTGGGGAATACAGAAGGTTTTGTGCAGGTTGAGATGCGACACATCGCCGCCGAATTCACCCGGAGCGGCGAGGCCGACCAGGGCGTTCATGTTGGCGCCGTCGATATACACCTGCGCGCCCACGCTATGGACCAGTTCGCAGATATCTCGGATGTTTTCTTCGAATACTCCGTGAGTGGACGGATAAGTCGCCATCAGCGCCGCCACGCTGGTGCCGAACTGCTCGATTTTGGCTCGCAGATCGGCGATGTCCACGTTGCCTTGATCATCACAGGCGACCACCACCACCTTCATGCCCACCATCTGTGCCGATGCGGGGTTGGTACCGTGCGCGGACGCAGGGATCAGGCAAATGTCGCGAGTTTCGCCCTTGGCTTCGAAGTATTTTTTGATCACCACCAAGCCCGCGTATTCACCCTGCGATCCCGCATTGGGCTGCAGGCTGATGGCGTCATAGCCAGTACAGGCTTTCAGCATGTTCTGCAGATCGCTGAACAGCTGTGAATAGCCGGCGGCCTGGGCGATAGGGGCAAAGGGGTGCATGCGACCGAATTCCGGCCAAGTAACCGGAATCATCTCCGCAGTAGCATTGAGCTTCATGGTGCAGGAGCCGAGGGGAATCATCGCGTGGGTGAGGGCGATATCGCGGGACTCCAGGCGCTTCAGATAGCGCAGCATTTCAGTTTCCGAATGGTATTGGTGGAACACCGGGTGTTCCAGGATCGGCGCAGTGCGGACGCAGGCGGGCGGAATGGCCTGCAGCTGCTGAGCGCGGCTCTCCAGTGCGCCCAGATCTTGGGCATGTGCAGCAGAGGCGAATACCGCCAGCAGTTCTTCCACATGCTCAGGTGTGGTGGTTTCGTTGAGGCTGACGCCGATGGCGTTTTTATCGATCCGCCGCAGGTTGATCTGCTGGCTCTCGGCGCGTTCGATCAGCGGGTTTTGGTTATCGCCGACTTCAACCACGAGTGTGTCGAAGAACTGCTCATAGCGCAGTTTATAGCTCTGGGCTTTCAGCCCGAGGGCCAGGATTTTGGTAAGCAGATGAACGCGGTTGGCGATGCGGCGCAAACCTTCGGGACCGTGATAGATGGCGTAGAACACGCTCATCAATGCCAGCAGCACCTGGGATGTACAGATGTTGGAGTTGGCTTTTTCGCGGCGGATATGTTGTTCGCGGGTCTGCATCGCCATACGCAACGCCTGTTTGCCGCGAGCGTCTATGGAGACGCCGATGATACGGCCCGGCGCAGAGCGTTTGTAGGCGTCGCGGAACGCAAAAAATGCCGCGTGCGGTCCGCCGAAGCCCATGGGGACGCCAAAGCGCTGATTGCTGCCCACCACTATGTCGGCGCCCATTTCACCCGGTGACTTCAGAATGACCAGGCTCAAAATATCCGCTGCCACCGTAACCAGTGCATCTTTGCGGTGGGCGAGGTCGATAATCTCACTGAGGTCACGCACCTGCCCACTCGATCCCGGATACTGCAACAAAACACCGAAGCAGTCGCAATCTGCCAGATCCGTCGCAGGGTCGCCTACCGTGATCTCAAAACCAAAATGTTCCGCGCGGGTACGCAGTACTGCCAGTGTTTGGGGGTGGGTATCGCGGCTGACGAAGAAGGTGTCGGAGCGATTTTTCTTCGCAACGCGCTTGCACATGGCCATGGCTTCCGCCGCTGCCGTGCCTTCGTCCAACAGACTGGCATTGGCCATATCCATGCCGGTGAGGTCGATAATCATCTGTTGGAAATTCAGCAGCCCTTCCAGTCGACCCTGGGCAATCTCCGGTTGATAGGGCGTATAAGCGGTGTACCAGCCCGGATTTTCCAGCACGTTGCGCAAAATGACGTTGGGTACATAGGTGTCGTGATAACCCATGCCGATGTAGCTTTTAAATATCTGATTGCGGCTCGCAACGGCTCTCAGTTCCGCCAGCGCGTGTGGCTCCGAGAGCGAACTCTGCAGTTGTTTGGTAGTTTCCTGGCGAATCGCGGCGGGCACGGTTTTTTCGATCAGCTCAGCCAAGCTATCGACCCCGAGTGTTGCCAGCATTGCACTGGTCTGGGAGGCGTCCGGGCCTATATGACGGCGAATGAATTCGCCGGAATCCTGGAGGTCAGCAAGAGTTTCAACACTGTGGGTCATAACGGGTTTCCGTAACACTATAAAGATGGGAATGACTGGGATGGCGGACTATTTTGGTCTCAAGAGCCATACGACGACCCCGAGCACGGATTCGCCGTCAGCCAAAATAAAATGCCGTGTATAGTAGCAAACTTCCCTGCGCAGGCGGGCGTCAGCACCGCGGAACCGGCTTTGATTCGACCGATTCTCCTGGCAGGCGAAGAACTAGGAATGCGCTGGGCAACATAGCGGAACTTAAAAGAAGGGGGGAGAGGGATGGATTACTTTACGATTGTCACGATCATCTGGCTGGCGATTTTTCTGCTATTGGGGTTGTTGAAGGGCTTTTGGAAATCGCTCGCCGCAGCGATCAGTTTGATATTGGCGTATATGGCCTCGGTTTATTTGGCTTCGGGCATGGCGGATTGGGCATTAGCGCAGTTTGCATCCTTGCATATTGGCCGGAGCGTTTGGTGGGGGATCAGTGCCACCGTAATTTTTATTGTGGTCAGCTTTGTTGTACGGCTAATCATTCTGGGCGTTGGCAGGTCGCTGCCGATTGGCCCGCCTATTTTTGATCGTGCTGGTGGTGCATTGATCAGCGTCGGTTATGGAACTGTGCTGGGCGCAGGACTGCTTTGGGG
>JAEZGT010000199.1 GCA_023416875.1 Pseudomonadota bacterium | reverse complement strand
CTGCGAATTCCGGTGTAATAAGCGACTGCCCCACCTTGAGAAAATCCGGCCAGCACAATATGAGTTGAAGATACGCCTTGTGTGACTTGTTCTGCGATCAGCGCCTCCAGTGTGTCGCGCGATTGCGTTATGCCCGGATGGTCTTCTTTATCCGTGATATCCGTGCCTTTGATATCGTACCAACCCGGCATGATATAGCCTCCATTCACCGAAATCGGCCGATCAGGAGCCTGAGGAAAAATAAAGCGAATATTCAACTCACTCGCCAAACCCAAATAAGGTATTACCGGAACAAAATCATCAGCCGTAGCGCCCAGCCCATGCAACCAAATGATGGCGTGTGTGGGAGTCGAATTTCCGAAAGTTTTTACTATCGTTGTGCTCATAAAGCCGCCTGTAAAAGTACAAAAAGGCAGTATCGGCGAGTGCGGCCACGATGGAAAGCCTGGGAAGGTTAGCAGGAGAATTTTGGCCAATTGCCCCAAAAATTTGCAGCGGCATCCCTGACCGCTCCAATGATTTCCTAATCGGTAGAAACTAGCTTTCACTCATTCCCGCAGCCGGCTCCGGAGCGCTGCCGTGACGAACCTTCTCTTCGATACGCCGCCCTACTTCTGGATCAATGGATTTCCAATAATCAAAGGCCCGCTCGAGTACCGGGCTGCGCACGCCGCCCAGCAAAGCACCGGCCACCGTTTCCACCAATGAGGCACGGTCAGTGTCTGTAAATACCTCGCGCACCAACACACCAGGCTGGCTAAAATCGTCATCCTCGGAACGGAGCGTATAAGCGCTGCGCACCATAGCGCCATCGGCTTCCCATCCATCATCTACTTCACCGGTAGCATCGGACCAAGGTCGCCCGCCACTGTTGGTGGCATACACCGGAGCGCTGCCGCTGTGGTGATAGGTCATATGACCGTCAAACATATAGGTATTGACGGGACACTTGGGCTGGTTGACCGGCAGCTGATGAAAGTTGGTGCCAATGCGATTGCGCTGTGCGTCTGCATAGGCAAAAGCTCGACCGAGCAGCATTTTGTCCGGTGACAATCCAATACCCGGCACTGTGTTGCCCGGAGAAAAAGCCGCCTGCTCAATTTCCGCGAAGAAATTCTGCGGGTTGCGATTTAGTTTCATGGTGCCCACTTTAATGAGAGGATAATCCTTGTGTGACCAAGTTTTGGTGAGATCGAACGGATTAATCCGATAGGCTTTTGCTTCTGCATACGGCATAACCTGCACAGACAACTCCCATTTCGGGTGTTCGCCGCGTTCAATCGCGTCAAATAAATCCCGGCGATGGAAATCCGCGTCCAGCCCCGCCATTTTCATCGCCTCAGCGTTATTGAAAAACTCCATACCCTGTTTGGTATGGAAGTGATATTTCACCCAGAATTTTTCTCCAGATTTATTGATCCACATATAGGTATGGGAACCATAGCCATTCATGTGTCGCCACGTGCGCGGCAACCCGCGGGGCCCCATTAAATAAGTGACTTGGTGAGCGGTTTCCGGATTGTTTGTCCAGAAATCCCACTGCATATGATTGTCACGCAAACCCGAATCCGGCAGGCGTTTTTGACTGCGGATAAAATGTGGAAATTTCATCGGATCGCGAACAAAGAAAACAGGCGTATTATTTCCAACCAGATCATAGTTGCCCTCATCGGTATAGAATTTCAAGGAAAATCCGCGGACATCACGCCAGGTGTCTGGGCTGCCCGCCTCACCGGCAACGGTAGAGAATCGTGCCAGCATATCCGTCTTTGTTCCTTTTTGAAAAAGCGCTGCTTTGGTATAACGAGAGACATCCTCCGTTGTTTCGAATACGCCAAAGGCGCCGCCGCCTTTGGCATGAGGCTGCCGCTCTGGCACCTTTTCCCGGTTGAAATGGGCCATTTGCTCGAGAAAATGCACATCATGCAGAAGAATCGGCCCGTCGGCCCCCACGGTAAGTGAATTTCGGTCACTGACTGCTGGCGCGCCAGTACCGGTTGTAGACGCACGGAAATGATCAGTTTTTTTACTCACAAGCAATCTCCTCAAAACAGAAAGGCGGCATATCACCGCATCGGCGGTCGCCGCTGTTGGACACGAGAAGCAAAATAATGAACGTGTTTAGGAAGTTATATATGGAGCACAGAAAACGTCCATGAATAAATATAGCTGCAATCCATCTCTTTGGTCCAATTACTCAAACGTCGTCACCATGGTTCTGTTTTCACAACTCACCGACTGATCGGCAAGAGAATAATGACAGTTTTCAATGACGGGTGGATCTTTGGATGGAATTTGGCACGAATAGTAAACAGCCCCCTCCTCGCTTGAGCCACAGACCAACGTACCCTTCAACAGATCCGGAACTCTATCGGAGACTCCCGCAACAGGTGTCGTACAAATATCCGTAAGTACGCCTTTAGCGCGAATGTGGCCGTCGGCCAATTGGCCAAATTGCACGAGGGCGAAACGCCTTTGTAACACCGTCCCCTTACACTCGCTTATTTCGTCCGCTTGGATTATTGACGCGAATAAGAGCGCAAAAATTGTTAAGGCCGTTCTCATTTAAATTCTGACTATTGTGGTTTATGGAATTAACTCAGCTCGATACGAGTCTAGAGTTCGTTAGGTGCTGCCATTCGACGGCTATTTTGTGAGCAACTAATGTATAGCGTGTTTAAATGCCGAAAGATTTTACACTTATCGAGCATCTCATCCTTAGCAGCGCCCATAATGAGCATCTAACAGCGAGATAAACGCCAATATTTATACTATGATGCCTAATCGGAACTTTGGCATAACCTCTGCTTTGCGGCGCAAATCGCCAAAAAACCGGCGCTAAAGCAGTCTCGGGAGCTCAGACAACAAATCACTCGCCGATTTCTGACATGTGCGCATTCATTGTGAGAATTTAAAAGTACGGGTGAAACTAATGAGATCTTGACACTTAAGATTTTTCATGGCCATGACAATGCTACACCGCCAATTTATATGACATTTCAATTCAACCTACACCGACTAAGCTTTTGTTACTACAGCCACTCCCACAATCAATAGTGAGACGACACCAAACCCTAGTAAAATGCCGCCTTTAGGCGTCCTACTGACGAAGATATGTCCGAAGCGTTGTAATACTCTCGCTGGCAATTCCTCACGTGACGGCTTACTAACTACACAATACACAAAAATAAATGCGTCCCATCGCGAAAGGAGCTCCCAACTAATGACGCCAAACATTTTTCACATTTACTCGACAAAAGATTATCGCCAGGATATCCAGGGAATCCGCGCCATTGGTGCACTGCTCATCATGATCTACCACCTGTGGCTCGGCAAAGTGTCTGGTGGAGTTGATATCTTTTTCGTTATCTCCGGTTACTTCATGGCCACGGTCATTCTTTCGCGCCTCGCCAAAGAAGGAGACATTGCTCCCATCGATTTCTGGGGAAAAATCATTAAACGTATTGCGCCTTCGGCCTACACGGTGCTGCTGGCGACATTGGCATTTTCCTACCTGTTTATCCCTGAAACCCAGTGGGTTCGAGTTGTTGACGAAACGATTGCCAGCGCATTTCACCTGGAAAATCTCCAGCTGATGAAAACCTCTGTGGACTACTTTGCCCGCAACGAACCCGCTAGTGCGGTCCAGCAATTTTGGGCAATGTCTATTCAGATGCAATTTTATTTGGTGCTGCCAGCGGCATTTTTCTTGGGTGTGACACTTGCACGGTGGCGACGGTCTGTCATCCCAATCGTTGGCGTATTTGCGTGCATAGCAGCAGCCTCATTTATCTTTTCCGTGGTCGCGACTTATCGCTCTCCCGAGACGGCGTATTTCAGTCCTCTGACTCGCAGCTGGGAGTTTTTCTGCGGAGTTCTTTCAGCGTTATTAATCCCCCTGATAACAGTGCCCAGAAAAATTCGGCAAGTTTTGAGTTATATCGGACTTGCTGCAGTTCTTCTTACCGGGTTTGTCATACCGAAGACTGCACCATTTCCTGGATATGTCGCCGCCATGCCGGTACTTGCCGCTGTGTTCCTTCTCCTTTCCAACCCCCAGGGCCTCTCCAATTGGGTAGGACGCTTTTTAATGCATCCGGTACTTGCCTTTTTGGGAAGTATTTCCTTCACCATTTATTTATGGCATTGGCCTTTACTGATTTTTTATAAAGAAGCAACAGGTGCTACGAATATCGGCTTGCTACCAGGTTTGGGCATCATGGCTCTTGCTATTACGCTGGCATATTTAACTACTCGCTTTGTTGAAACTCCGCTCAGAGGCCAGTCCCGAGATGGCGCGCGGGCTTCAAATTCCGCGTTTTCCGCATTCTTTCTGGGTTTTAAATTTGCGGCGCCTGTCGTATTGATTGCCTTTACCGTGAAGCTGTTCTTTTTCTTAATGATTAAGGATTATCGCGCCGACCATAACTTCCAGTTTGAAGGTCCGGCAGTCAGCGTCCAAACCAGCGCCACCACAGTTCATTATCAGCAGTTTCTGCTCGCTAAAAGATTGTATCCACAAGCCTATATAGAAGGATGTAATCAAAATCCCGCATCACCCAAAGTCATCACCTGCGCTTACGGAGATACCTCATCGGACAAAATCATAGCTTTAGTTGGGGGCTCTCACGCACTGCAATGGTTGCCGGCCCTGGACGTTATTGGAAAGGACAAAGGCTACAAAATCGTCAACATCACCAAAAGCCGCTGTCCATTTGGGCATTTGGAGAATTCGGATCCTTCCTGCGCAGAGTGGAATAAAAATGTGATCGATCACTTGGCAGAATTAAAGCCAGCAGTGGTGGTCACCAACTCAACCCGGGCCGCCGAAGAAGACATGCCGGAGCACGTCCCTGGAACCTACATTGAACAGTGGAAAGCCCTTGAAAAACGGAATATTCCGATGATCGGCATTCGCGATAATCCGCGGTTTTCTTTTGATCCGGCAGATTGCATCGCACGAAACAAGCTTGATCCACTTAACTGCTCCTTAGAAAAGTCACAAATATTATTAGCAGAGGATCCCGCACAACCTATAGTTGAAGACTTTGACAAGATAAAAACTGTCGACATGACGAATTATTTTTGCACGTCAGAAACATGCGTAACTGTGTACAACGACTTGATTATGTACAGCGATGCAGAACACATCAGTGTTCCTTATGCCATATATTTGGCCACGGCTCTGCATACAAAATTCGCGAGCGCCCTTCCAGAGATATTTAATTGATAGCAAGAGAAATTAGCGCGGGTTATCCCGAATATACTCCATCAACCAGGTCATCGCCGGACGATGCCTACCATCCTCGTGTATCAGGCCAGTGCCTGGTCTCCAGGTTCTGCCGTATATGTATCCCCAGATGGTGATACCTTTAACATGCGGGTGGTTGTAAAACACGGGGAATTGCTCTTGATAGGTCTTCAACTGTTCGGCGTCATCGACCTTCTCCACGTCGTACTCGCTGATGTAGATGGGCACCTGCAATTGCTCCCATAGGTAATCCAACTTCTGCTGGATAGCTGCAGCGGGATAGCCATCTAAACCATGCGCCTGCAAGCCGATGGCGTCCATGTAACCGGACGCTATAACAGGGCGAGCCATTTCGATAAATTCTTCCGTTTCCCATCGAATGACGTTGTAGTCATTCAAAATCAGTATCGAATTAGGGCAGTACTGTCTCGCCAATTGAAATGATCGGGTAATCCAGTCGCTGCCGAATGCGCGCTGCGCGTGACGGGCGGGATTATGCCCCGGTAGTGCCTCGTTCACGACATCGATCAGATCAGTGTCCGGATAGCGATTGCAGTACTCCCGTATCCACTCTTCAAATTCGTCGGCCATCTCCGTCTGCGACAGGCCAGCTGTCCAGTTTTGAAGCGTTGCGCCCCAAACTAATGTGTGTTGTTTAAATACAATGCCGTTTTGTTTGGCATAGCTGTAGGCGCGGTCAAGCGGCTCCCAGTTGTACTCGTCCCTCGTCCACTCAACGGA
>JAEZGT010000148.1 GCA_023416875.1 Pseudomonadota bacterium | reverse complement strand
CCTCGGCGATCAGGTTGACCCCGAGTTCGCGGGTAAAAGCCAACAGCCCACGGGTGAGGCGGCGCTCGTCAGGGTCGCGGGCGATGCTGCGGTAGAGCGACTGGTCCAGCTTGATGCTGTCGAGATGAATAGTGTGTAAGTGGGAAACCGCAAACAGGCCGGCGCCAAAGCCATCCAGCGTGGTCTTCACCCCCATGCGCCGCAAGCCGGTCACCACCTCCTGTGCGGTCGCCGAATCGTCGAGCAGTACTGTTTCGGAAAATTCGATGGTCAACATGCCCGGTGGCAATTGGGTTTCGCGCAGAATCGCGCGCACTTCGTCCAGCAGGTCCAAATCCTGGAAGTGGACATTAGCGATATTCACCGCCACCGGAATTTCCAGGCTGTAATCCAGGCGCCATTTCTGGCTCTGACGGCAAGCTTGCCGCAGTACTTGGTAATCGATGGGGCGAATGACACCGCATTCCTCTGCAAAAGCGAGAAAGTCCCCCGGCATTAACAGCCCGTGTTTGCGGTGGTGCCAGCGCACCAATACTTCACAGCCCACCAAACGGTTCTGCGCCACATCCAATTGCGGCTGAAAGTGCAATTCCAATTCACGTCTCTGGATGGCCTGCTTGAGTTCGTTTTGCAGCGCGAGCTTGTTCAGATTGGCCTTGCCCATCGCCACTTCGTAGATCATCAAGCGGCTTTTGCCCGCCTCTTTCGCGCAATACATGGCGATATCGGCATTGCGCTTCAGCTCGTTCAAATCCTGCCCATGCTGGGGAAAAATGCTGGCGCCGATGCTGACGCCCACATTGAGAGAGCGGCCGGCCACCTGTAGATTGTCTTGCAATGCCTGCAGCAACCCCTGGCCAATTGTCTCGATCTGCTGCAGGCTCTGCACACTTTCCACCAATACGATGAACTCGTCACCACCGACCCGGCAGACGATATCCTCCCCGCGCAGCGCGCCACGAATTTTGGTCGCAGCCAGTTTGAGCAGCTCGTCGCCCACATCGTGGCCGTAGTTGTCGTTGATGCATTTGAAGTTGTCCAGATCCAGCAACAGCACCGCGAATTGTTTGCCCGCGCGTTTGGCGTGGGCGGCGGCGCGGTTGAATTCTTCGTTGAGCAGGGCGCGGTTGGGCAGACCGGTGAGCGGATCGTGCAGCGCGCGGTAGCGGAATTCATCGGCGAGTTTCTGCAATTCGCGGGTGCGCTGACTGACTTGGCGCTCCATCATCAGATCGCGCTGTTCGATCTGGCTGAGCATCTGATTGAACGCTTCACCCAATTGGCCCAATTCGTCACGGCCAGTGACGTCGGCGCGCAAACTGTAATTACCCGTCTCCATTACCGCGCGGGACAAACGGTGAAGCTGCAACAGCGGTTGAGAGACGATTTTTTGCACCAGCCAAGCCACCAACGCCGCTATGGTCAGCGCAAATAAAAAGGCCAGCGCGGAATAGGTGCCCATATACACACTGCGCAGTTCGATATCCGCATAGCTGACCTGCGCTTCAAGGGAGCCGACTTGGCTGCCGCGCCATTCGATGGGACGGCGATAGCTGAGCGCGGAAAAATCGAAACCTTCGGGGCTGGGCAGCGGGGTAAGCTTTCCAGCCACCACCGGATACTGTGACAGCACTTCGCCCTGACGGTTGTACACAGTGACGGCCACTATGCCGTGGGCGCTGGTGCCATTTTTTAGAAGGTAATCGACGGTGTGCAGATCGTTTTGCACCAGTGCATTGGCGAGATTGCCGGTGAGAATCGACAACTGCGATTCCACCTGC
Source organism: Pseudomonadota bacterium (assembly GCA_023416875.1). GTDB lineage: Bacteria > Pseudomonadota > Gammaproteobacteria > Pseudomonadales > Cellvibrionaceae > UBA5868. The sequence continues at coordinate 5,258 of JAEZGT010000148.1, read as the reverse complement.
TCAGCCTTGATCCTTTTCACCAAGCGCAGATCCTGCACCACAAACGCGATCAATACACACAAGAGCGCCACCGTGGCTGAAGCCACCGTAATCAGTGTCAGTTTGGCGCTGATATTGAGATTCTGCAGTCGCGTCATGGCATTCCCGCGCACCCAGCGCTGTTGCCGTCTATCAAATGACCCGGCTCATTTGCATTGCCGGTCCTCTGCCCACACCGCGCGTTATTCTTATTCCGGTTCTTTATTGTCGGCATTGGTATAACGCGGTCGAGGCAGCCATTATAAACCTCATGTATTACCACTCAGACAAAAGTCTGAACGATTTTTAAGCAATTTAGACCTTTGTCACGAGAAAAAATGGATCAGGTAAACAGAAAATCTGTCTTTGCCGCCATGATGGCGTCGTTGCGGTGCAAACCGTGGATCTTATGAGTCCACCACAACACCGTCACTTTGCCCCATTCCACGGTGATGAGCGGATGGTGGTTGTGCGCCTCCGCCAACTCGGCAACCTTGTTGGCAAATGCCATGGCGTCGGCGAAGTTGCTGAAGGAAAATTCCCGTCGCAGCTTTCTAACGCCCTCGTCATCCACCAACCGCCACGCGGGAATTTGCGTACGCAAATCGGCAATTTCTTTGGACGTTAATTGCGGCGCCCCCATCCGGCAGGCTTCACAGCTTTCTTCTTGCAATTGTGTCATGGGGGCGCCCTCTTGCCAGTTGCGTTATTTGACGGTGATCAAACCCTCTTCGATCTTCGCTTTCCATATGCGCGGACCGATCTGATGCACAGATTCGCCGCGGCTATCGACGGCAACGGTCACTGGCATATCCCGCACTTCGAATTCGTAAATGGCTTCCATTCCCAGATCGGCGAAGGCCAATACCTTGGCTCCGATGATCGCTTTGGACACCAGATAGGCCGCCCCGCCCACCGCCATCAGATAAACGGCTTTGTGGTCGCGAATTGCATCAATCGCGGTAGGACCGCGCTCGGATTTACCGATCATGCCGATCAGACCGGTTTTTTCGAGCACGGTGCGGGTGAATTTATCCATACGTGTCGCCGTGGTGGGACCGGCGGGGCCGACAACCTCATCGCGCACCGGATCAACCGGGCCAACGTAATAGATAAAGCGGTTGGTGAAATCCACCGGGAGTTTTTCCCCTTTCGCCAGCATATCGACCATACGCTTATGGGCGGCGTCGCGGCCGGTGAGGATTTTGCCGGAGAGCAACAGTGTGTCGCCCGGTTTCCAGTCCTGAATATCGGCGGGAGTAATGCCGTCCAGATTCACCCGGCGCACATTCGCACCCACTTCCCGAGTGATTTGCGGCCAGTCGTCGAGGCTGGGCGGCGTCTGCAGTGCGGGGCCGGAGCCATCGAGCGTGAAATGAGTGTGGCGAGTAGCGGCGCAGTTGGGAATTACCGCGATGGCTTTGTTGGCCGCGTGGGTGGGGAAATCTTTTACCTTCACATCCAGCACTGTCGTCAAACCGCCGAGACCTTGAGCACCAATTCCAAGGGCATTGACCTTGTCGTACAGCTCCAGACGCAAAGTTTCTGCGCGATTACTCGGACCGCGCTCACGCAGCTCCTGAATATCGATCGGGTCGAGCAGCGCTTCTTTGGCCAGCAGCATGGCTTTTTCCGCCGTGCCGCCGATGCCTATGCCGAGCATGCCCGGTGGACACCAGCCGGCGCCCATTTGTGGCACCACGTTAAGCACCCAGTCGACCACCGAATCTGACGGGTTCAACATAGCGAATTTCGATTTGGCTTCGGAGCCACCGCCTTTGGCAGCCACGTGAATGTCGATGGTATTGCCGGGGACAATTTTGTAATGAATAACGGCGGGAGTATTATCGCCGGTATTTTTGCGCGCGCCGTCGGGATCGGCGAGGATCGACGCGCGCAGAACGTTGTCGGCATTTTGATACGCACGACGCACACCTTCGTTAATCATGTCCTCGAGGGGCATATTCCCTTCGATACGCACATCCATACCGACATTAACGAAAGCGGTAACAATGCCGGTATCCTGACAAATCGGCCTGTGCCCTTCTGCGCACATGCGCGAATTAATCAGAATTTGCGCCATGGCATCTTTGGCCGCCGGATTGGCTTCTTTTTGATAAGCCTGAAAAACAGCGTCGATAAAATCCTTCGGGTGGTAATAGGAAATAAACTGCAATGCGTCCGCTACGCTGGCGATGATGTCGTCCTGGCGAATTACGGTAACCATGGTGAAAACTCTCCCGACCAAAACAAAAAATAAAAAAAAGAAATAAGAAAGCTCAGCTGATGGTTCAGCCGCCTTTGAGCTTGATGAGATCTCGATTGACTTGAGCGCGGAAAGCGTCAATAGCTTTGATGGCCTCTTCATGCGCTGCCACTTTGCGTCGCAGTTCGCTATCCAATTCATCCACTTTTTTGCTGACGCTGTTGATGGTCTGCGCCTGACTTTTCTGGGCCTGATCGGCGGAGTTGATAACGGCCTGTTGGGCGTCAACGAGTTCGCTCACCACTTTCAATTCGCCAGTGACTTCGGCCAGTGCCGCTTTGATTTTGTCATCCATTCCGGCAGCCGTTTTTTCCAGTGCCGCAACTTTGCCTTCCAGTTGCACAATCGCCTTGCGGTTGCGGTCATTGGCGACGCCCCACAATTTACGGATCTCCGCCGCGTGTTCCTTGACGTTCGCCTGTAACACCGTCATGGATTGGGTGGATTCATCGTCCGACAACATCAGCCGCTTTTCCAAATCCGTCACCCGCGCTTCCGCAGAAGTAAGCGCAGTTCTGGTTTGTTGCAGCGCGCCCTCAGTCTTTTGTAATTGCCAATAAACAAATCCGGCAAAGCCACCGGCGACGAGAGCCAATAATAAGGCCACGGGTCCAAGTGGGGATTTCACCACCATGGGGCGGGAGGAGGCTGGCGGTGGCACGGGTCTGCTGGTAGGCGCTGCAGCTGCCTGGGCGCGACCACGCTGTGGTTCGTCTTTATCCACGGGTAAGTTAGAAATGGTCGGCTCGCGACGCTCACTCATTGGATCACCTGCAATTCATAAATCGTAAGGAAGGCTGACTTGCTCTACCGATATTCGAGCTATCGGCAACAATGTAAAACGGTCAGCTACAGACATCCGCCTTGCGTTTCGGTGCAACAAAAATTTGTTTGGCGGCTGTAGTTATGGACCCGGCTTTACTATGGACCCGATGTGCCCTCCCCGCCAGAAGGAATTCAATGCAACACACCATTCGTCCAGGAAAAAAAAAGGAGGCATTGCAGCCTCCAGAGATTTCCTGTGGAAAATCGATTAACCGAAATTCTGGTTAACGAAATCCCAGTTCACCAACGCCCAGAAAGCTTCCATATATTTCGGACGCGCATTGCGATAGTCGATGTAGTAAGCGTGCTCCCACAAATCGCAAGTCAGCAGCGGTTTGACACTTTCGTCGGTGAGCGGAGTGCCGGCGTTGCTGGTGTTAACAATTGCCACGCCGCCGTCGGCCTTTTTCACCAACCAAGTCCAAGACGAGCCGAAATTGTTGATCGCGGCAGTAGTGAATTCTTCTTTAAATTTATCGAAGGAACCGAACGCGGTGCGAATCGCTTCCGCTACTGCACCAGTCGCTTCGCCGCCGCCCTGCGGGCTCAAACAGTGCCAATAAAAAGTGTGGTTCCAGATTTGCGCGGCGTTATTGAAAATACCGCCGGTAGAGGTTTTAACGATTTCTTCCAGGGATTTGCCTTCGAAAGGCGTGCCGGGTATCAAACCGTTCAATTTATCCACATAAGTTTTGTGGTGTTTCCCGTGGTGGTACTCAAGAGTCTCTTCGGAAATATGCGGCGCCAGGGCATTTTTGGCGTAGGGCAAAGGAGGCAATTCGAAAGTCATGATATTTCCATCCTGTTCACAGTGGGTTTGATAAGTGGGCCGAAGTATACAGGCAAGGTGCCGCAGGGGCCATTGCGGGTAGACTTCAGCAGGCAAAAAAAACGGTCCTTGCGGACCGTTTTTTGCCTGCATTGGCGCGGAACCTGGGGCAGCGCTTACATCATGCCGCCCATGCCGGGCATGCCGCCGTGGTCGTGACCGCCGGCTGCAGGCTTGTCTTCCGGCAGATCAGCAATCATCGCCTCAGTGGTGATCATCAGACCAGCGATAGAACCAGCGGCCTGCAGTGCAGTGCGGGTCACTTTTGCAGGGTCGAGGATACCCATTTCCAGCATATCGCCGTATTCGCCGGTGGCAGCGTTATAACCGAAGTTGCCAGTGCCGTTGCGCACGCGCTCGGCAACAACAGAAGGCTCTTCACCAGCGTTGGCAACGATCTGACGCAACGGAGATTCCATGGCACGACGCGCAATAGTGATACCGGCGTTTTGGTCTTCGTTGTCACCCTTCAGATCGGCAATAGCTGCAACGGCGCGAATCAACGCGGTGCCGCCGCCAGGAACCACGCCTTCTTCAACGGCTGCGCGAGTAGCGTGCAGGGCGTCTTCAACGCGGGCTTTTTTCTCTTTCATTTCGATTTCGGTAGCCGCGCCGACTTTGATCACCGCAACACCGCCAGCCAGTTTGGCTACGCGCTCTTGCAGCTTTTCACGGTCGTAATCAGAAGACGTTTCTTCGATTTGGGTGCGGATTTGCTGAACGCGCGCCTGAATCGCTTTCGGATCGCCGGCACCGTCAACAATCGTGGTGTTTTCTTTGTTCATGGTGATGCGCTTGGCGGAACCCAGGTGCTCCAGAGAAGCACTTTCCAGATCCAAACCAACTTCTTCAGAAATCACAGTACCGCCAGTCAACACCGCGATGTCTTGCAACATGGCTTTGCGGCGATCACCGAAGCCAGGCGCTTTACAGGCAGCAACTTTTACGATGCCGCGCATATTGTTGACCACCAGAGTAGCCAGCGCTTCGCCTTCAACGTCTTCTGCAACGATGACCAGAGGCTTACCAGACTTGGCAACACCTTCCAGAACGGGGAGCAGTTCGCGGATATTGGAGATTTTTTTGTCGACCAACAGAACATAGGGGCTTTCCAGCTCTACGTTCATACCGTCTTGGTTGTTGATGAAGTAGGGAGACAGGTAGCCGCGGTCGAACTGCATACCTTCCACAACTTCCAGTTGGTTTTCCAGGCCGCTGCCTTCTTCAACCGTGATCACACCTTCTTTACCCACTTTTTCCATGGCTTCGGCAATGATGTCGCCGATGGAGGTATCGCTGTTAGCGGAGATGGTGCCTACT
>JAEZGT010000129.1 GCA_023416875.1 Pseudomonadota bacterium | reverse complement strand
TCTTAGAAGTGCACAGATCGATATATGATCAACCGTCATTTAAGCGGCTTTGCGCGAAATTCGTCAAGTAGCTTAGGCGTACGCGGGGCCGGACGCCGCGAACCGGTTATTCCAGCCTGCGTGCCACCAGAAAATTAATCCCTCCAAGGAAAAAGCGCTGGTGCGCAAGGACGATCTCAAAGCCGGCTGATTCAATCATTTGACAGAGGTCTTCCATAGGAAAAAACCGCGTGCGGTACGACTGAGCCAGCACCCGGTTGATCTCCCGAAAGGTGTGGAAAAACGGGTGCAGAATTAACTCCTTTTTGGATTCTTCCAGGAGCTTTTCCATGTCGAGGCTTTCGTTGGGGGTGGCGACAATGATTTGGCCGTGCGGCTTGAGCATGAGCCGAATTTTGTCCAAAACCAGATGTGGATCTTCCACCGCGTACAGCGCGTTCAGGCACACGGCCCAGTTGTAGCCGGTGAGGTCGCAGTCTTCGATGCGCCGGTGCAGCAAGCTGAAGCGAGGATCATCGAGGTTGACTAGCAGATGTTGTGCTTCCACCAGCATCGCGGTGGACGCATCTACGCCGAGATAGCTGGTGAGATCCGACTTATCTTTCAGATAAGTGGCCAGCTTGGCGCTGCCGCAACCCAGGTCCACCACATCGCCACTGACCAGTTCGGCCACGGCCCGCATTTCCTCGGACTGAAAAATAGTGGTGGTGGTCGCAAACGATTGCGGATAGATATCGAAAATGGCATTAGCGGGTAAATGGCTCATACGGCGCTCCTTAGTTCAGCTTGAAGAGCTTGCGGGTTACCCGGTCGGACGGAGCCTGGGTGTGCCACAGGTATACCGCAAAGGTTTTGTCGCTGCCGAAGGTTTGTTGGATATCCGCACAAACCAATTCCGCTCCCAAATATTTGGTGAAGAAGGCGCGCTTTTGCCAGGGGGCGACAAATACCATTTCCTGTACGCCGAGGCGGCGGGCTTCATGGAGTGCGTGGGTGAAATGGGCGATTACAACGCTGGGCGAATCCTCATGCACAGCCATACGGCCGAATTCCGCCAGCAACACACCGCGCCGCCGATAATCTTCAACATACGGATGCACATAAGGTTCACTTGGCAGTCCTTTGAGGCTGTCGAGAACCAGCCGGGAACAACTGGTCACCTCTCCGGCGCTATTTACGGTGGTGAAATAGCGGCTGGCAAAGTCATAAATGTCGGGTGCGTCGGGATTGGTGATGTCGGGATAGTGCTGGCGATAAACACGGGCGCGAAATGCCAAAATCTTGCTGTATAACGCCGGATCACCGACATTCATGATATGAGGCTCAGAGTGAACGTGATGGGCTTGGTGCTGGTTGGAATCAATCTGCATGGGCCTTCTCCTTCAGTTACGCTGCGTGGGCTGAGCCTATTCTCCACCGACCAAACTCAGCGACTGAGCGGCGACTGAGTTTTATCAGGAGCGGTGCCCCGACCACTGATGGCGCGCCAGGAACTTTCGACTGAGCGAGTCGCGGCGAAAAAGCGTGCGTACGATCAGCGGCAAATTTCCCACATCATCGCCATAACGGCCGAAGCTAAAGCCCAACCGATACCACGCGCTTTCGGCGCTCAGCGCGGCTTGGTGAATGGTGAGCGCGACCTTGTCTTCGTCGAATTCGGGATAGGCTTGCAAAAAGATCGCGGCGAGCTCCGACATAGCGAAAATTTGGCGCGCCACCGGGGATGGATGACTGCTTTGCGAAGCAATAGAAGTATGGTGTTGCCCAAAAATAAAAAAAACAAAACTCACGGCGTAAGAAACTCGTCCGATGAGTTTTAATGGCGCATCCGCACCGCCACATTTCAACGCTTTAATCAGGCATTTGTAATAGGCTTTATTGTTGTTGACGTAGGAAAACAAAAAGGCGAGGGACGTGCGATCCGCCTGCAATTCCCAGGCTTGACTAAGACGGTAACTGATCGGCCTTTTTCCTGGTGTGTACGGCTTTTTTCGGGTCAATTCATTGATGCCGATCAGCCCGCGCTTTTCAGCCAGTTCGGCATGGCCTCTGATCAGATGCGCAATTTCGTGAGTGAGGCAAAATAATAAAGCAATCTCCGCCAGCTTTGTTGCCATCACCTGCTGCCAGCGCATTTCTGGCAAGGTCGAATCTAGCAGATTTTCAATTTCGCTTTGAATACCGCCCGCATCGTGTATGTCTGCTAAAGACTGTGGAAATACTTTAATTGGAAACTCCAGCGGAGCAGCGCAGGAAAAAGGATTAGTCTGTGACAGCAGGCATTGAAAAACCACTTGGAGCAAAACCGGCAGTGAATAGGCTATCGCGATATGATGAAAGCCGCCGCTGCTTGCGGCATAGGCTTGTGCTTCCGCTTCGTTGACATATTCGATAGTGCAGCGCGGGGCCAAATCCGGTCGGTTAGCGCTGCGGCAGAATTCGCGCAGTAACAGATAGGCGCTACGCTGTGACACTGCGTAAAGCGACTGAATATGCGGGTTAAAGTTGGAGTAACGGAATAATGCAATTTCGTGTTGAGAAAAATAATACCAAAAGGCATCTAGTGCGTGGACCGAGCTGAATTCTTTCGCAACCTCACTGAAATGTGACAAGCCGCAGTCATTCATAATCCTTAATGTCCGTAACGACCAAAAAATCCGTGCGATACAGGCGACGGCCATTGCCGATATGTTCAGTGCACACGTCGATCAATCTGCGCAAGTCTTCATCGGTAAGATGTTGGTCGCCGTCGGTGGTGGCGAGATTTTCCGTCACTGGCTCCGCGAGAGTAATGGCATAAAGACTGTAGCAACCCATTTTTTCCGGAGCATAAAATTTATCTTCATGAAGACTGGGCACGTATAGCACGGAGTCGCGCAAGTGCGTGTCAGTTTGATAAATAGTGGGTGCAATGATTTGACAATGGTCCGCCGGATCCAGCAGGAAAAGTAGGCCGTGGCCTGCTGTCGATGCGTGGAAGCAAATTCTGATTCGGTCATCACTCTGCAATCGCAGGCCGACAGGGTGGCGGGCTGTACGGCGAAACGCGAGCACCGCATTGCTGTGCGCTACATCAAAACGGACGACACCCTCACCGTTGTGAACGGGCAGCTGGCGCAGTTCATCAATAAGCAGTGTTTTTTTTGTCTGAACATATTTCGTAATGAATAAGCCCCTGGCTTGATACTCCGCGTTGGCTGATGCTTTGAATTGGGAAAGATCAGAGCAATTCCAAATGTTGATGGGTATACCCAACGCCTCGCAGAGTTCTTGGACGTAGCTTTCTCGGGTTTTCCAATAATCGGGTTTTTCACTGCTCAGATACTGATTGAGATTATCCAGTGCGCGCGGGTGATCCCCGTGAAATAGCTTTAGAAATTTCGGCATGTGATTGAGCAAATATTTGACCGGCATCTGCTGAAATTCCCGCATGGCCAAATTGTGCTCGGCGCACCACCAGAGCTTCTGGCGGCGGAGTGATCGGCTTTTCATTTTATGCGTCCTTGGCGTTAGCTGTCGCTCAATCTTCCATTTATTCGTGATTATGTAAACAATCTCGCGGGGAAAGTTGCGGACTGGTGGGAAATAAAAGCAAAAATTGTTGCTTCAGAAATATTCTGGGATTTGGCAGATGAGCGATAGGGGTGGCAGCTGGATTTATTTTGAATGGCAATTTGCCGCAGCGAATATAAAAGCTCCCGAAGGAGCTTTTATATGGCGAGCTTTATCAACTTTCCGTATCAAAGTCGTAATCCATGGTTTCTGCGGGGCCTTGTAGATAGTATCCCTGGATATAGTGCACGCCGGATTGCCACAGTTTTGATAACACGCTGGCGTTCTCCACGAACGGCACGATAGTGATTTTCTCGTGCTCGTGAATTTGGCTCACCAGCGTGCTCAATGCTTCAGGTTCTCCGCCGCCGCTTTGCAATTCCTTGGTAAAAGAGCCGTCCACTTTTATGTATTGCGCCGACACATGCTCAAGCGCGCTGAACGGGTTGAGCGCGCAGCCGAAGTGGCTGATGCTACAGTCGCAACCCAGCGCAGTGACTTGCGCAGTAAAAGACTTGGCAATATTGAGATGGTCGTTAATGTCATTTTCCTGCAGCTGGAAAATGATCGCATCGGGTGGCAGTTTCGCCGCCTTGAACGCGACGCCGAGCCAAGGGGGCAGAGTGGTGTCCTTCAGCGATTCTTTACTGAGATTGATGATGAGGCGAGTGTTATTACCGGCTGCGCGATGCTGCGCCAGTAGCTTAATCGCTTCGAGAATCACCCATCGGTCAATTTTAGTGGTTGCGCCGATCTCCGCAGCGACATCAAGAAACTCTGTGGGTGACAAACCGGAGTTGTTTTCATCCACCATCCGCAGCAGCACTTCGTAGTGCTCTTTGTCCGATCCGCGCAGGCTGAGGATGGGTTGGAAGAGCAGGCGGAATTTGCCGCGGTTGAGGGCATTCTGAACCATCTTGGCGATTTCTTTCGCCGAGCGCCCACTTTTGCCGGGCTCCACTTCCTCCTCGTAGGTCGTCGCGAGGATGTTTTTGTCTTTCTGCGCTCGCGTAATGGTCAGCTCCAGAGCTTTAAGCGCGTGAGACACTGGTGTATCAGAGTTGCTGGTGGTTTCGTTGATGATGGCGATGCCCACGTAGTAGAGGAACTGCAGGGTGGCGCCGTCTATGTCGACAATCTGGCTGCGCAGCGCCTTGGCAATCTCTTCGCCGCGCGCCTGTGCCGCATCCACATTGATTTTAGGGCTCAGCAACATAAAACCTGCTTCGTTGAAGCGGCACAGGGTTTCGCCTTCTTTCACCAAGTTTTTGGCGTGGGCGGCGATTGTCCCCAGCACAATATCGGCGGAGGCCAACCCCATTTTCTGTTGCACAGTTTCCAGGAAGTCGGTGATGCCGATGTACAGCAATGCGCCGGTGGTTTGGTTGCTGACCGCCGCGTCGACGGTTTCTTCCAGCTTTTCGATCAGGTAGTTCTTGTTATGCAGTCCGGTCACCAGATCCTGGTGACGAATCTGCTGCAGTTGCGCTTCCAGCTCGCTGTTATCGGTGTTGTTGGCGCGCACCACAAATTGAATGCACAGTTCTTCTTCGTACTGGGATTTGCGGACCTCGACGTTGAGAGTTTTTTTGCCGTGTTCGCGGGTTTCCGCCTGAAAGGCCAGCTTGCTGGTTTCTACATCGCTGCCGCGCAGCATGAATTCTTTGAGGAAGTCTTTAACCCGTTCCTGATCGAGGTCGTCAACCATGTCGATAACGGGCATACACTCCAGGTCATCCCGGTCGCGAAAACCCAAAAGTTCGGCAAAAGATTGGTTGGTATAGAGGAACATGCCGTCCTGGACAAAGGCAATGGCGTCGCGGGAGCTGTCGAGGAGCTGCTGGTTGCGCCGTTCGATTTCTTTGTAGCGACGCTCCGCGAGGCGCTGTTGCGCACGGTTTTCGCGATTGATCAACTCGCGGTTGATCACCTGGAGCAAATGCTGGTCCTCATCCAGGCGCACTACATCCACAGCGCCATGCTTCATGCCTTCGACTATCGGATGCGTACCTTCGTCGTCCGTCAACAGAATCAGTGGCACATCCTTGGCAAGCCGGCGAACCTGCTTAATCGCGTTGGCCGGCGGTACATTTTGGGTGGCGTCGAGCCCGATGATGAGATCCCAGGATTGTTCTTGCAGCAGCTTTACTAATGCTTCTTCGCTTTCCACATGTTGCGCCCGGGTCGGTCTGCCTGCGTTGTTCAGCATGCTGATCAGGCGCTCTGCTTCGGAGCGTGAGTCGTTGAGAATCAATAATCGTACGGTTGGGTTGGAGGTCATACCACTTCTATTGTTATGGTAGGAGCGGGTGGCCGCTCGGCGTTTCCCCGGTCAAGCTGATGGTAACTGTGGCGCTCACGGGGATTGAGTAAGCACACCAGTTTACTGAAATACCAAGTATAGTCCTAGCCTGAGCGGGCGCAGGCTTTACTGTGTATTTTCAAAAATCGGTGCGTTCACCAGACAATGTTTCAAAGCTGAACAGCTTAAATTTGCTGGTGGCAAATACGCATTTGTTCAAGCGCACGTCGATGACACTATCTTCCTGTTTGAGTTTGACCCGAACGTTTTCCTGGAAGGGGACAGAGGCGGTGAGCAGGCTGGGTGGCTGATTCGCCATGTTCGGCGTGGGTATATGAATGGCCCGCATATAGTCAGAATACCCGCCCATATCAAACACACACGCGGCGCCGTAAGGGACCGGTTGATGGGTCAGCAGTTGGATGCCAAGCTGCGAGCCGCCTTTCAATTGCTTGATCCAGCGCACCACGCCGATGCTCCAAACCCGCCGGTCCGGCTCGCGTAAACCAATCAATTCTCCCGCTTCAATCCGGCTCGAAGGCAGATCGCCCTGCCAGAATAGGCAATAGCCGCCGGCACTCACGTTCTGCAGCAATATGCGGAAGGTTGTCTGACGTGTGGCTTTGGTGGTTTCAAAATCCTTCTTGCCGCTCATGCTGGCAATCAGCGCGTCAAAACCACCGGACAAAAATGAATCGCCAAAAATTTCCTCTTTGGGGTTGATGAACTGGTCGAACTCCACCCCGCCGCACAGCTGGTAATGGCAGTCGATTACTCCGACACAGGCGTCCACTTCAATATCCAAGCGCCGGCGCTCCTGATGGCGCTGCGCCGGATTGCTCCAACAGTGCAGCATGTGTTCGGCCAGGCTGGCGGGCATATCGGATGGAATGGATATGGATGGCGCTTGATTGAGCCAGTCCGAGCCTCCGCTCAATTTGCCACCGCTTAATTTGCTGAGCTGGTTCACCAAAGTGTGAAAATCCAGCTCGAGCACACGGTGATTGGGATTGCCGTCATAGCGGTTCTTGGTGACGGGGCCGCTGTCCTGATTCAAATCCACCAGAAACAGGTTACTGTCATCAGAAGTGGCCGATGGCAGCAGTTTGACCAAGCGCGCCCAGCTCTCCAAAGCGCGAAATGCCGTCGCGATATCGTATTGCGCCAGTTGGTTGGGGCGGACGCTGGCCAGCCCCAGCAGGCGCACATAGATATCGGTGAGGGTGACGGCGGAGCTGCCGGCTGAGGTTGGAGCGGTCTCGGTGTGCAGGTCGTAATATTCGCCGACTTGATAAAGAACATGCGCACGCTGCCACATGCTGGGCGGAATTGTGGTGTACAGCTGGTAGGCGCGCAGCATTAACAGACTGAGTGCGGTCATGGCGCGGTAGAGACTGTTAACCAACAGCTCGCGCTGAGCAGGCTTAAGTTTTTTCTGCTCAATCAACTCTTTGATGCAGAGGGTGTAACCGTCCAGGAGGTGCTTTTGGAGGGCTTGAGCGAGCAGCGCAGTTTTTTGCGCGGGCTCGGGCAGAATCAGCGGCTGCTGCAAAAAATCCTTGAGGAGGCCCTGGAGGGATTGTTGCGTAACCGGCCAGAAGGCCTCGAGCATTTCATAGCGGGTTTTGGTATCGGTTTTAAGGTGACCCACTTCGGGAATTGCGTCATACAACTGAATACAGGTGTGTTTTACCTGTGTCAGCTTGAGTTCGTCGATCCAAGCTTTCACCTTGAGCAGTTTATTGCTTTCGCAAAAGCTCAGCAGGTTAATATCCTGCGGCGGCAACTTGAACTGAGAAAGACCTAAAATCGGCTCGAATAAATGACTCATCAAAAGACCTTTATGCCGTCCTGGCCATTATTAACGCGTTATATTGTCGGCGGTCTTGCCGACTGGCAAGGGCACGGTCAATCGGAGCTTATCTGCCAAGTATAGACTTGTGTCCCTGCTACCACTCACAACGGGGATACAGGGGTCTTGGAGCCCTCATGAGGTGTTTCCCTTACCAGTTTCGGTACCAAGTAGCCCGGCAGGAGTGTCAGCAGTTCCCCATACAAGGCCTTGGCGTCCGTGTCGCTCACGGCGAAGTGGGCGGCACCTTCTACCCTATCCAATAGATGAAGGTAGTAAGGCTGGACGTTGATATCGAACAGGTTTTCGCTCAATGTCGCGAGAATTCTGCTGTTGTCGTTAATCTTTTTCAATAGTACCGACTGATTCAGCACCGAAATCCCGCTGTTTGTGAGAGCTGTAACCCCTTTCGCCACTTCGACATCGATCTCCTGAGGATGATTGCAGTGCATCACCACCAAGGTGCGCAAGCGCGGATGCGTTATGGCGTCCACCAGCTCCGGTGTCATGCGGCTCGGCAAGATGATCGGATAGCGCGAGTGGATGCGCAGCCGTTTGATGTGGCCAATGTCCGCGATCTGCTGCACAAGCCAAGCCAGTTGTTTATCGCTAAGGGATAAGGGGTCGCCACCACTCAAAATCACCTCGTTGACCTCCGGCGCGCGGCGGATGTAGTCGAGTGCTTTCAGCCATTCCGGGCGGCTCAGCTGATTGTCCTCGTAGGGAAAATGCCGGCGGAAGCAGTAGCGGCAGTTGATTGCGCATTGGGTGGCGGCGATCAGCAGGACGCGAGAGTGATATTTGTGAACCAGGCCGGGCACCGGGTTAAAGCGGCCTTCATCCAAAGGATCCTTGTCATATCCAGGTGTTGTGTCGAGTTCAGCGGCGATCGGCAACACCTGCAGGAGCAATGGATCGTGCGGATCGCCGGGTCGTATGCGGGATAAATAAGATTCGGTAAGACGCAGAGGAAATTGCCGATTGGCCTGCTCTGCCGCTTCCAACCATTCGGGACCGAGTCGCAAACGTTCGATCAGTATCCTTGGGTCTTGTATCAGTTCCTTGAGCTCTTCCTGCCAGCTTTTTATCTGCCAAGTTGGCACGGTTCGCGGTATCATGTGCGCCTTTTTTATCAGTACCCGATAACTTGATTGAATGAATTGAGGACAAAATGGCTAGCTATTCTACCAGTGAATTCCGCAGCGGTATGAAGGTAATGTTGGACGGGGATCCCTGCTCTATCGTTGAAAACGAGTTCGTCAAGCCGGGTAAAGGCCAGGCGTTCAACCGTGTGCGTCTAAAGAATTTGAAATCCGGGCGCGTATGGGAGCGCACCTTCAAGTCCGGTGAAAGCCTGGAGGCGGCGGATGTGGTGGACCGCGAAATGCAGTATCTCTACAACGACGGCGAGTTCTGGCATTTCATGCACCCGGAAACCTTCGAGCAATTGCAGGCCGATCCTGACACCGTGGGCGAAGCCGCCAAATGGCTACGCGAACAGGATGTCGTGACTCTGACGTTGTACAACGGCGAGCCTTTGGCCGTTACTCCACCCAACCACGTCGAGCTTGAGGTAGTGGAAACCGACCCTGGCTTGAAAGGTGATACTGCTCAAGGCGGCACCAAGCCGGCTACTCTGTCCACTGGTGCGGTAGTTAAGGTGCCTCTATTCGTTTCCATCGGCGACGTTTTGCGTGTGGACACGCGCACGGGCGAATACCTGGGCCGCGCCAACAAGTAATTACCCCTCCGGGCGAGGTCGCCATGTTTCAACCGAGCGCCAGCCTGGATCATTTGCAAAAACGCGCGCATTTGCTTCATCAACTGCGCGCGTTTTTTTTCGCCCACGACATCATGGAAGTTGACGTGCCGGCCCTGGGGCTGGCCACGGTGACGGATGTGCACCTGGAGCCTTTGCGTGTCCCCGGCGCCGGCTATCTGCAGACATCGCCAGAGTACTTTATGAAGCGGCTTTTGGCTGCGGGCTCCGGCTCTATCTACTATCTAGGCAAAGCCTATCGCCGGGATGAGTCCGGCCGGCGCCACCGGGCGGAGTTTACGATGCTCGAGTGGTACTGCGTCGGGCTGGACGATCACCAGCTTATGCAGCAGATGACTGAGCTTTTTCTGACGCTCGACCCCACGGTGAAAATCCGCCAGCGCAGCTACGGCGAGGTCTTTCAAGAACTTTTAGGCTTGTGTCCTCACCGCGCGACTTTGGTGGAGCTGCAGTCGGTAATAGCGTCCCACCTGGAGCTGCACTCCCCTCTGGATAACAAAAGCGCGTGTCTCGACCTGCTGTTCAGCTGCCGTATCGAACCGCGTCTGGATACCGGAATTACTTTTATTTACGACTACCCGCGCGAGCAGTGCGCCCTAGCGCGCCTCAGGGTGAATCCGGATGGGTTGACAGTGGCACGACGCTTTGAGGTGTATTGGAATGGAATGGAACTCGCCAATGGTTATTGGGAGTTGTGCATTGCCGAGGAGCAGCGGCAGCGCTTCGAAAACGACCGTCGCATCCGCGCCGCCAGTGGCTTGGACGTGCCGGATGTGGATGAGCGGTTTCTCGCCGCGTTGGAAGCGGGCCTGCCGGATTGCGCTGGCGTGGCTCTGGGAGTGGATCGGTTGTTGATGTGCCTGAGCGGCGCCAAGGATATTCGCGAAGTGATGCCGTTTGCTGACGGTTAACCCGCGTCTTGGCAGTCCCGGTCGCAGCTGATTTCGTGATTCATATCCAGCGCCGGTGACGCGGTGCGTGGCTTGCCGACTTCCACTGCGGGTACGCCCACCACGGTGGTGTGTGGCGGCACAGGCTTCAGTACCACACTGCCGGCACCGATTTTGGCTCCCGCGCCGATTTCGATATTGCCCAGAATTGTTGCCCCCGCGCTGATCAATACCCCTTTGCGCACTTTCGGGTGGCGATCACCTGTTTCCTTGCCTGTGCCGCCGAGCGTAACCGACTGCATGATCGACACGTCATCGTCCACCACGGTGGTCTCGCCGATCACTATCCCCGTGGCGTGGTCAAGCATTATGCCTTTGCCAATCCGCGCAGCCGGGTGTATGTCCACGCCGAAGGTGAGGGCAATGTGACTCTGGAAAAAGTAAGCCAGGGCAAAACG
The DNA here is from genome assembly GCA_023416875.1 of Pseudomonadota bacterium. Lineage (GTDB taxonomy): Bacteria > Pseudomonadota > Gammaproteobacteria > Pseudomonadales > Cellvibrionaceae > UBA5868. The sequence goes on along the minus strand of JAEZGT010000129.1, from coordinate 1,132 downwards.
CCCCTGTTGCCAGAGCCAATGCGCGACGCGATAGCACTGCAGTGCCTGGAAACCTTTGAAATATAAAAATGGAAGGCAGTATTCGTTACAGGCGGAATCCCGCTCGAACACCGCTTCTATATCGGCGCGGGCTGCTTTGCCTATGTCGTGGTCGTTGCGGAGAGCCTTGTCGATGATCTCTCGTACCTGCAGCGCGCTGATGGCGGCACTACCGAGCTTTTGCGCGAGGTGGTAGCTAAGCGCGTCTTCAAAAGAATCGTGATTCAAAATGGTCGCATGCAGGAAGCTGGCGAGGGCGGGTTCATTGTGGGCCTGGTCGCGGGTTTCCTGTTTGATGGTTTCCCATACCGGATCATGGCGTTGCTGCATGCAGATATCTCAGGTTTAACGGTTTTTGCATTATTGGGCCTGCATTGGAGAAATTCCAGTGGCGGTCGACGGCCATGTGGCTTTTTGGTGCGCTCGATCAAAAGTGTTCCAAAGTGGTGCTTTTCTCGCGTGTCCCGAACATGGCGATTGGCAAAAATATCAGCCGCTCCCCGCTCGTTTTTGCGAATGGGTCCACATTTACCTTTGCCACTCTATAAGAATAGGCCGATTTTCTAACTAGGCAGGTTGTGGCACCGCAATTGCTGAGCTTCCTCCGCAGAGTCTAAGGTGATTAGGCTCAGCAGTTTGTCGCAAGCAGAGGACTTATTAATTTCGCAACGCAGAGACATTGGCGTTCCACAGTTGCGAAGACTCAGTTAGAATTCGGCGCAAAATGGACAGCTAGGGTTCCGGTTGTTGCAAAACAATGCCTGGTCCGAGAGCTGTCGACCTTCTGCAAGATTCTTTTTCCAACGCGAAAACGAACTCAAGAAGGTTACACGGCGGGATAAAAGCCCGGGAGGTTCGAAATGGCAAAAAGTGTGAAATGCACTCGAGTAGCTGTTGAGTCCTCTGCAATTGATTCGTGTAACCTTTTGGAGGTTCGTAATGACTGGCCGATTTTCCCGCGTTTTATTTATATCTCTATTTTCCTGTTGCGCCGCGTTATCTTCATTATCCGTTTCTGCTGCCGAGCGTAAAAAATTCAGTGTTTGTTGGTCCATTTATGTCGGCTGGATGCCATGGGGCTATGGCGCCGAGC
>JAEZGT010000125.1 GCA_023416875.1 Pseudomonadota bacterium | reverse complement strand
TCGTGGTTTAGCGGTAATCGAGGATTAGTGTTGAATAATTTCATTTTCAATATTCGAAGGCTCACATGCTGAAGACAGCATCGCATTTTTCCTTTGAAGACGGAAAAAACATGGGGCCACCTCCACCGGGAAATCTCGCGGTGCCGGTACTTAGGCATGGGACTTTGGAGGCGGAGTTGTATTCGCCGGTTGGGTCGGATCCGCAAACGCCGCACGACAGAGATGAAATTTATGTGGTGGCGCAGGGCGAGGGTGAGTTTTTTGACGGCGAGAAGGTTGTGGCGGTCAAGCCAGGGAGTTTTATCTTTGTTCCCGCAGGAGTGCCGCATTATTTTCAGAATTTCACCGCAGGATTCAGCGTATGGGTATTCTTTTACGGTCCCAAGGGTGGCGAGGCTCATGAGTAAACCATGAGCCAAAGAATCAATTCAAAGTCAGCGTATACTCCAGAACAAAATGTTGTTGCTGATCGGCGCCCCTTTGTATTTCTTTAAGAACCAGATTTTCGACAAGCATAACTTCTTCAAGATATCGCGAGATCTCTTTTCTAACATCGCGCTTCCCGCCACTAAAAGCCACCTCTAGTGTCTGCCGGTTGCAAGGATCTGTCGGCAAACCTTCCAGAAGGAAGAATTTCGCCAGCATAACGCCTTCCGGCAAATGTTCTAGCAGCTTCTGATTATGTTCCGCCAGCGCTTTCGCGTTGCGAAAACAATCGGGTGAACGTTTGGGCGGAACTACCTTAGGCAAGTCCTGCTCACTTAAAACGGTTCCCGCTATAGCATCGGCCTTTTTCGGAATTTTACGCCACTGACTTCCCTCGTGGGTCACCCGCGCACCAGCACCTCCAGCTGCCCAAAACGTCCATCCGGGTGTTTCGCGAGAAATATCGGTGAGCAATAGCAGGTCGCCTTCCGGATCGCGGCCAAGCCATAATGTCCATACGCGCGTGTAAGGTTTTTCTTTTCCTTCAAATCGTTGCGCTTTTTCAAGAACATTCATCCAGCCTGATTTGCAGTGGTAAATTCGCATCTGTCTGGAGTGTTGTAATAAGGGCCCGAGTTTCTGCACGGATTCCAGATCTTCTTTTTTGGTAAGGTCATCTTTGAGCATCGCCAAGGTCAACTTGCGCCAGTCGTAATAATCTGCGGGATTTTTATTGCGTAACGCGTTTGCCTGAGCGAGGAAATTGGCTTTGTCCGTTTGCGTTTTGAACCGGAGCCGCCGCAAATCGGTTGCGTTGTCTAAGATCAACGTCGTCATATCGGGGTTGCGAATATTCAGCCATTCGTTCAACAGCGACCCCTGTCCAAGAGCGGTGAGGTCATATTGTCCGGACAAATCCGAGCAACCATCGTTGGAGCTTGCGACAACAGTCTCAAATCCCTGCGGCGGTTTGGCATCACCGCAGCCGGATAGGTTCGCGATAGCCGCAGCCATCACTGCAACGCCTGAGACCTGCAATAGCGACTGTCGAAGAAGAGTAAACTGGGTTGTCATGAATTTCGTTCACACAGGAAATGATAGAGTCCAGAGTCTGGAATGCTGCGCTGGCTTTGGATTGAGTATAGGCCCTCTGATATGAGCCTTGTCGAGTGGCAGACATTATTTTTATTGTGCGCAGCAGTTGAGACTCTTTGTCTTCGGCATGGTGTTCGGATTTTAATCGGTCGGTTGAGAATGCATGTTTTTACCGAAGCAATTTTGCAAGATGCGGATCGCATCCTAGAACCCTGTGGCGGCCTGATCTAAGGTTCCATATGGCCAGGCTCGGGTTTAAAGGTACACAATGCGCGCGCTGAACGGCATGGCGCATTCGCGCTAACGCATAACATAAGTAAAAATTTTAGAGGACTGAACATGAAGCTTTTGCTGATGATGATCGGCGTGTTTTTAACGGCCTGCGCAACGGTGCAGCAAGAACACAATGTTTTTACTCTCCCGAGTCCCGATGGCCATTTGCAGGCGCAGCTGCAGTTGCGTGAAGGTTTTCCGCTCTATCGCATTCTTTATCGCAATCAGGAGGTATTGGAATGGTCGCGTTTGGGATTGCAGCTCGATGCAATTGATCTCAGTGACAATTTACGTTTGGTCAAACATTCTGAGATTAGTGACGTTGCAGATCGTTACACCCTGACTCACGGTAAACGCACGCTCAATGTTTATCAGGCGCAGGAGCAGGTATTTGATTTGGCGGATCGCGCGGGCAATACGCTGCGTATCCGTTTCCGCGTGAGCGATGACGGTGTTGCATTCCGCTATGAAATGCCGGGCAAAAGCACGGCGCCGGTGGTTGTTGAAAGTGAGCTGACCAGTTTTGATTTTCCCCATGATGCACGCGCATGGCTGCAACCGGTAGCAGTGGCGCAAACCGGTTGGAGCAATACCAATCCGTCTTATGAAGAGCATTACCAAATGGATATTCCGGTAGGACGAACGTCGCCTTCGGAAGCAGGATGGGTTTTCCCTGCGCTGTTTCAAAGTCGTGGAATATGGCTGGCGATAACGGAAGCGGGTATGGATGGGAATTTCCACGCGTCGCGTCTTAAAGCGCATTCACCGGGTGGTGAATATCTGATTGGTTACCCCATGGCGGCGGAGGTAATGCCCGGCGGCACTTTAAAAGCGCAGGCGCCGCTGCCGTTTCACTCGCCCTGGCGAATTATCGCCGTGGGCGATTTGGCGACATTGACCAACTCTTCTTTGGGAACCGATTTGGCTGAGCCTGCCATCGGGAATATGCCGTTTGCGCAACCGGGATTGGTTTCCTGGAGTTGGGCACTGCTGAAAGACGAGGCAACCAATTTCGCCACCCAAAAAGAATTTATTGATTATGCCGCCGATATGGGCTGGCCTTATACATTGGTGGATGCCGAGTGGGATAAACGTATTGGCGAAGAAAAGATACGAGAACTGGCCGCGTACGCAAAAAGCAAAAATGTCGGACTCTTGTTGTGGTACAACTCCGCTGGCAACTGGAACACCACTCCGCAAACGCCAAAGCACGTTTTATTAAATGCGGATTCACGCCGAAAAGAATTTGCGAAGTTGCAGGAGTGGGGAATTCGCGGCATCAAAGTGGATTTTTTTGCCGGAGACGGGCAGTCGATGATGGCGTACTACAACGCCATCGCTCGCGACGCTGCGGAATTTGAGTTGATGGTGAATTACCACGGCTCCAGTCTGCCACGCGGCCTCTCGCGCACCTATCCCAATTTAATGACCATGGAGGCGGTGCACGGATTTGAAATGATCACGTTCAATCAAGAGTCTGCGGACCTAGCTGCCAGCCACATTACCATGCTGCCGTTTGCGCGCAATTTATTTGATCCCATGGATTTCACGCCGACGACATTTGGCGAAATTCCAGACCGGCAGCGGCGCACCACGAATGCGTTTGAATTAGCGCTGCCGGTACTGTTGTTATCCGGCTTGCAGCATATTGCAGAGACGCCGCAGGGCATGGCCGCAGTGCCAGATTATGTCCGCCATATTATGCGCAAGGTTCCGGTGGCTTGGGATGAGAGTCGTTTAGTGCAGGGCGAACCTGGAAAGGAAGTGGTGATTGCGCGGCGTGCTGGGGATATCTGGTATGTCGCTGGTGTCAATGGCGAATCCGTCGCGAAAAACTGGCAGCTCGATTTAAGTTTTATTCAACCTGCAAATGGCGCGATTGTCGGCGATGATGCAGCCGTACCCCATCAGCCTTATGCCGGCTTTCGTAAAGCGGGCATTACCGCTTCGGCCGATACCGCTGTACAAGTGCTCGGTAATGGCGGATTTCTGATGGTGTTTGGCGACAAAGAACTCTAATTTTTAGAAAGCAGAAGTGCATGAAATTCTATCAACGAATTATTTTAATTTTAGCCATTTGTCTGTCGTCGGTGGGCTGTGATCAGTGGACCAAAGCTTGGGCGGCGCAACGTTTGCCACGGGATCAGATGTGGTCGTATTTCCACGATGTGCTGCGC
>JAEZGT010000100.1 GCA_023416875.1 Pseudomonadota bacterium | reverse complement strand
CCCCTTTTTGCGCTGGGGAGGGGGGGGCGGCGGTGTGGGGTTGGCAGAGGATTTAACTGGCGGCGGTTCCACAAGAGCGGCGGGCACAACCACCGCTTCGGAAGAGACGTGTGAAATGGGTTCTGGAGTGTCGCCGGCTGCTGTCTTATCGTTATCCGTCATAAGTTTGGCTTCGTCAGGTTCGAGGTAACTGCGTTCTCAATGAATGGCCGCACCGGCCACCTTTTACATAGCCAGCGCCTCCCGTACCGCTGCCAGCATGCTGGCATTGGTGGCGTTCTCAGCTGTGATGACACGGGAAAATCCCAACTTTTCCGCCGCCTGGGTCACCCGTTTTCCCGGGACCACCAGCCGCATAGACCGTTCTGAACTGCTGTTGGCGTCGAGCACACGCACCAAATTCTGCAAACCCTCGCCGCTGAATACCGGGATCACATCCGCCGCGCATCCTTGGGTGAGAAACGCTGCGGCGGTGGCCGCAGCGTTCGGTGGCAAGCGACGGTGATACAGCTCGCAATAGCGCACTATGGCACCGCGCTCATGAAGGGTTTCACCCATCCGCGGCAGACCGCCTCGCCCACGGCAGATCAGCACTTTCTGGCCCCATACGTTCTGCAGCTGCGGTAGGGCCAGCAGTTCATCGCTGTCCATGGCGCGGGTGCCGTTGGTCACGGTAAGCCCCTCCGCCATTGCAGCTTCGGCCGTTTTGCTGCCGACGGCGAAGTATTCCACGCCTACCGGCAACTGCGGCCAGTAGTCGCGCAGCCAGGCAAACGCTTCACGCACAGCGTTCTGGCTGACAAAAATCACTTTGTGGAACTGGTCGAAATCGAGAATCAGGTTTTTGACGGCTTGAATCTCTGCGGGATCGCTGACCGATTCGATCAACATCAGCGGCAGATCCACCACCGGGTAGCTCAGCTCGGCCAAGGTTTGGCGCCACTGGGCATTCTGGTGCTCAGGCCGGGTGGCCCAGACGCGGGTTTCAGCCACGGCCGTATACCCGCCGCAGAATTTCGTCGGCGCCTTCGGCGAGCAGGCGCTCCGCCAGGGCAACCCCCATGGCTTCGCCGTCGCTGGCCGGGCCGCGCACATCGCCGCGAAGAATGCGCGTGCCGTCCGGTTCGGCCACTAGGCCGCGCAACCAGAGACCGTCTGCTTCATGGATCGCGTAACAGGCGATGGGCACCTGACAGCCACCTTCCAGGCGTCGGTTCATGGCGCGCTCGGCGAGCACGGCTTCTGCGGTAAGTTGGTGATGCAGGGGTTTAAGCAATTCGATGATCGCGGTATCCGCCACGCGGCATTCGATACCCACGGCGCCCTGGCCGCCGGCCGGCAGCGAGAACTCCGGCGCTATATAACCACGGATGCGCTCCTGCAGCTCCAGGCGCAACAGGCCGGCCGCGGCGAGGATGATGCCGTCGTAATCGGCGTCGTCGAGCTTGGCCAGGCGCGTCTGCACATTGCCACGCAGAAATTTCACCTGCAAATCCGGACGCGCGGCGAGAATCTGGCTCTGGCGGCGCAGGCTGGAAGTGCCTACCACTGCGCCCTTGGGGAGATCATCAATAGAGTCATAGGTATTGGAAACCCAGGCATCGCGCGGGTCTTCACGCTCGCAGATCACCGTCAAACCCAGCCCTTCCGGGAATTCCATCGGAACGTCTTTCATCGAGTGGACGGCGATGTCCGCCTCATTGTTTAGCAGCGCCTGTTCCAGCTCTTTGACGAACAGACCTTTGCCGCCGACCTTGGCCAGGGGCACATCCAAGAGCACATCACCGCGACTGCTCATAGGCACCAGCTCAACATTCAATCCCGGGTGAAAATGCTCTAAGCGGGCCTTAACGTAATTGGCCTGCCAGAGAGCCAATAAACTCTTGCGCGTCGCAATGCGCAGTTTTTGTGGTTGGGTCATAGACTGGCCTTATGAGTTGCGGATGGTCTCGCGCCGGGCGCGGGGCGGGATGATAACAAAGGCCGGCGGCAGTGTCCGAGCGGCAAGCAACAAAGCGCCCCGCTGCGACGGGGCGGATATCCGCGCCCGCCAAGCCTGTTTGCTCGATCAGATCAAGGCGTGGACGGCGGCTCCAAGGCGTCCTCGCTTTCTTCCACCTCCACATCATCGCCAATACCATCGTCAGTATCGTCCTCTGCTGCCTCCTCGGCAGTGGCCTGAAAACCGATATGGTAGGCGGCGAAGCCCGGCAGCATCACCTGATTCATGGCCATACCGATGATCCGGCCGGAAAGCGAGGCGAGGATTTCATGGGAAGCGTTGGTGATTGGGTCGGTCACCACTCCAAGCATCTGACCCTTTTTAACCCGCTCCCCCAAACGCACCCGGTTGAGCAGAATTCCGCCCGCCGGCACGCGAATCCAGGTAGAGCGGTAATACACCGGTTCCGACTTGCGCGCCCACAGTCCTTTATAGGGATACATATTCAATTTGTTGAGCAGGGACTCCACGGACTGTACGCCCTGCTGCACCGCATCTGGCTCAATATTCAGCGGCTCTCCCGCCTCCAATGTCACTGACGGTATGCCCGCATCCACCGCCGCGCGCCGCAGCGACCCGCGGGCGCCCTTGCTCTGCAACACCACTATGGCGCCCATATTGCGCGACAGCTCAGCCACCGCTGGCGTGGTCAAGTCTGCACGCAGTTGCGGCAGGTTGGAGCGGCGGAAGGAACCCGTGTGTAGATCCACCAGATATTGGCAGTGGACGATCACCTCATGGAAAAACGAATGGGCTATGCGCGCCGCCGAGCTACCCGTCGGCCGCCCTGGAAAATAGCGGTTGAGGTCGCGCCGGTCCGGCAGATAACGGGAGGCGCGGCGGAATCCCTGGAGGTTGACAATAGGTACACCGATGACAGTGCCCGAGAGCTTGTCCGGCTGCAGGTCGTAGAGAATCCGCCGCACCACCTCAATGCCGTTTAACTCGTCACCGTGGAGCGCCGCCGTCAGACACACCCGGGGGCCGGGATTTTTGCCGTGCACCACCAGCACCGGAGTGGGTACGGAAATACCTGCGAGGGAATCTTTCACCGACCAGGCCAGGCGCGCAGAAGTACCCGGCAGTACCTCCGCACCCAACATGCGCAAGGGCTCCGCCACCGGTACAGCGGGTGCTGGCGGTGGTCCCGAGGTGGGTGGCGGTGCAGGTTCGGCAGGCGAAGTGGCTTCCGCTGTCGGATCGACCGGTGGCGCTGGAGGAAAAACATCCGGTTCCTCCGTCACCGGCAAAGGCACCGGTGGTGGCTCTGGCTGGACTTGCGCTTCCGGTTGTACTTGAGGCTGGGACTCGGCTTCTACTTGATGCTCGGGTTGCGGAGGTAGAGGCTGCACCTGAGGCAAGGCTTCCTGTAGGGGCTTGTCGATAACGTCTTTTAAATTGACGTTTTCCGCCTGGGGAACCGGAGGTGGAGGAGCAGTATCAGTTGCAGCCGGTAGAGACTCCAGCTCCAATTCGCGCTTTTCTTCCGCCAGAGATGCACTCATCTCGTCGTCGGCAAAGCCCGGCGCTGCCGCCGCAATCAGCAACGCACACAAACAACCCCACAACAAAAACGGCATACGTAACCTCTGCCAGCAAAAAGTCCGCGATAGTGTGACCACCCTGTGGCGCAACGCCGTAATGACGGTGTCGATTGGCGCGCAGGGTAGAGAGTGGCCCGATTGCGGTCAAGGGCTCAGACAACATAGGGAAGAACGCGCCGTACTCTCTACGAACGGCGCAAATAAGAATGGGTTATTGATATTTCTCCACCGCTGGCGCTACCCGCAGCACCTCTTCCACAGTGGTGAGACCGGCCGCCACTTTCTGCGCGCCGGACAGACGCAAAGTGCGCATACCTTCGCGCATGGCCTGCTGGCGCAGGGTATTCAAGTCGGTGTCGTCGTGAATGGCGCGCTGGAGGCTTTCAGTGAGCGGCATGATTTCATAAATGCCCTGGCGGCCCATATAGCCGGTGTTGCGGCATTCCAGACAACCTCCAGCGCGATAAATAAATTCCGGGCGATTGACCTTCCACGGCCGCACCAGGGAATCCCAATCCTCTTTATCCACTTCAGTTTTGACGCGACAGTGCTTGCACAAGGTGCGCACCAAGCGCTGGGCCATCACGCCCACCACCGTTGCTTTGAGCAGATAGGCGGGAATGCCCAGATCCAACAAACGCGAAATTGAGGTGGGCGCATCGTTGGTGTGCAAGGTGGAGAGCACCAGGTGGCCGGTGAGCGCTGCCTGCACCGCCATTTGCGCCGTTTCCAGATCGCGGATCTCGCCGACCATGATGATGTCCGGGTCCTGCCGCATCAGGGTGCGAATGCCCGCCGCGAAATCCAGGCCGATATTGTGTTGTACCTGGGTTTGATTGAACGCTTCCTCCACCATTTCGATGGGGTCTTCAATAGTGCTGACATTGACCTCGTCGGTGGAGAGCGCTTTTAAAGACGAATAAAGCGTGGTGGTTTTACCCGAGCCCGTAGGACCGGTGACCAGCAGAATGCCGTGGGGTGACTGCATCATGCCGTGCCAGCGTTTGAGGTCTTCGCCAATCAAACCCAGGTCGTCGAAGCTGCGCATCAACACTTCGGGGTCGAACACCCGCATCACCAGTTTTTCACCGAAAGCGGTCGGCATGGTGGAAAGACGCAATTCTGCTTCCGCACCATCAGAATTTTTGGTTTTCAGGCGACCGTCCTGGGGTTTGCGTTTTTCCGCCACGTTCATGCGACCGAGAATTTTGATCCGGCTGATAATCGCAGTGGCGATATTGGCGGGAAATTCATAGATGGAGTGCAGAATTCCATCGATGCGGAAGCGCATGCGCGCGGTCTCTCGGCGCGGTTCTATGTGAATATCGCTGGCGCGTTGATCGAATGCGTATTGCAGCAGCCAATCCACAATATTGACGATGTGCTGATCGTTCGCTTCTGGATCCTTGATATTGCCCAGCTCCAGCAGCTGCTCGAAGTTGGCCACTCCACTGCTCGGCCGCGCCGCGCCGCCGGAAGCGCCGGAAATGGAGCGCGCCAGTGAATAAAACTCCACCCGGTAGCGCTCAAGCTCCGATGGCACCGCCAACACCCGCACAATTTTGCGGCGGGAAACTTGGTGCAGCTGTTCCTCCCAATCGCGTTTGTACGGCTGGCCCACGGCCACGGTGAGTTCATCGGCGGTGATTTTGACGCAGAGCAGATCGTGGCGCTTGGCAAAGGCATAAGACATCACGTCCGCCAGCGCGGCCACCTGTAATTTCATCGGGTCGATATGGAACAAGGGCAAACCACTCTGTTCCGATAACCAAGCGGTGAGCGCCAATTCGTCGAGGGTTTTGCCAGCGCGCTGGCGGTCGTGCAGTTGTTGGGTGCCAAGATAGGGCAAGGGATGCAGGGTGGACTCCTCGCGACCGCGGGTGCTGCCCAATACCCGGTTGACTTCCTCCTGGGCGATCCGACCGGATTTGTGCAGATCCGTCAAAACGCTGCGCAGGTCCAACAGACGATCGGTCATAAAACGCGCTCATTTTTATAGGAAACGTGTGCTGAATTGTAGCTGGAAGTTGGCGGCACGTCAGACCGGAGCGTCTCTGGCGATCAGGCTGGCAACCACCTAGAATGCAGAACACCACCCCAAGGACAGAAAGGCAAGCTCGCTATGAACCACTCCCAAGAAAAAAAATCCCGCGATCACCTGGAAATGGCGTTTCGCTCCATCGAATGTTTTAGCAATGACGGCAAATTATCCGTAGGCGAGCTGCAAAAATTGCTCGACATTGCCCTGCGGGATGGCCACGTTGATGCCGATGAAAAACGCATTCTCGGGAACATCATCAAACGCCTGAACATCTCAGAGCTGACTCCGGAGATGCAGGAAAAGGTCAACGCGATCCGCAGCCAACTGAACTTATGAAATAACACTCAGCGCCTGCGCACCCTGCGCAGGCGTCTAACCTGTGAGCCTTTATGAATTTGCAAACCTTTCGGCACCAACTCGCGGCCCTTGTGGGCGCTCCCTCCATCAGCTGCACCAGTCCCGAATTCGATCAAAGCAATCATCAAGTGGTCAGCCTGCTCGCCAATTGGCTCGAACCTCTGGGTTTTCAATGCGACATTCAACCCATCGCCGGCTGGCCGGGAAAATACAATCTGGTGGCGGTCAAAGGTTCCGGCCCCGGCGGCCTGGTTTTCGCTGGCCACACCGACACAGTGCCGTGCAACCCTGAACTCTGGCAGCAAGACCCTTTCACTCTCACGGATAAAGACGGCCGCTTTTACGGACTCGGCGCGACGGATATGAAAGGATTTTTCCCCGTGGTGTTGGCCGCTCTGGAAAAATTCCGCGACGCACCACTGCGCGAGCCGGTGATTATCCTCGCCACCGCCGACGAAGAATCCTCCATGTGCGGCGCCCGTGCTCTGGCGGCGCAGGGCTCACCCAAAGCGCGCTACGCCGTGATCGGCGAACCCACCGGTATGCGCCCCATCCGCATGCACAAAGGCATAGTAATGGAGAGCGTGCGGGTGATCGGCCAGGCCGGCCACTCCTCCGACCCGAGCCTGGGCAAAAATGCGCTGGAAACCATGAACAGCGTGATCAATCAGCTGCTTGTCTATCGCAGTGAACTGCAGAGCAAATATCGCCACGACGGTTTTAATGTCGCCGTACCCACGCTGAACCTCGGCTGCATTCACGGCGGCGATAATCCCAACCGGATTTGCGCGAGCTGCGAATTGCATTTCGATCTGCGCCCCCTGCCCGGCATGCCATTGGAACAATTGCGCGGCGACCTGCAGAGCCGCTTGCGCCCCATCGCGGAAAAAGCCGGCTGCGATATTGTGTTTTCCTCGCTTTTCCCCGGCATAGATCCCTACGAGGAAAAAGCCGATTCCGCCATAGTGCAGGCGGCGGAAAAACTCACCGGCCACACCGCCACCGCCGTTGCCTTCGCCACTGAAGCGCCTTTTCTGCAAAAAATCGGCATGGAAACCATAGTTATGGGGCCCGGCGCCATTGACCAGGCGCACCAGCCCAATGAATTTATTGAGCAGAGCCAGATCGCGCCCGCGATCCATGTGATCGAAGAACTAATCCGCAAATTTTGCGTTTAAATGAGCGGTGCAATGAAATACGTGGATGTCCGCTGGGCAACGATAGTGTTGCATAAGGTGCTATTGCTCTGCGCAGGGTTTTCACTGTTTACCGGCTGCGCCAACCACAATTCCATGCCGAACACGGCGGATTTATTACCGCCTCTTATGGAAGGCAAAGCCGTTCTGGTGACATATCGAAAGGCCGCCAAACCGAATAATCTGCCAGTGGAAAATTTTATTGCCGACCAATCCCTAGGTGAATTGCGCAATAACGAATTCAGCTGGATTTATCTGGAACCCGGCGCTTACACCATAACAACCCAGTGGCCCGACGCCGCGTTGATCCCCACTACCGAACGCAATCTCAATATTGAATCCGGCCAATATTATCTGTTGGAAATGCACGGTGGCGTCGGCATCTCCGTCTTGTTCCAAAGCCGCGAGTTGAAACCCACCAGTACCTCACTCAAAACTAGCGACTATTCCCAAGCCATAAAACGGCTCGATCATTGTTGCCAATTCATTCAAGGGAATATTCATGAAGGAATATAAAGCGACTGTTCGCTGGTGCGATTCGGTAAAAACTGAGATCAGGATTTTAATGCAGAACCAAGATAATTTATCTCAGAAAAAATAAGCTTCTTAATATTGGCTTTGAAATCAGATCAATGAGCGACATTTTTACAGGTCGAAAACTATGAATCTAAGCTTGCAAAGATTTGTCATGCGGAACAGCACATTTGCTTGGATCGCCTTGGCGACGGTTTTGCTATTGTCGATCCCACTGATCGCTATGTGCTTTACCAGCGAAGTGAACTGGAGCATTGCGGATTTTGCGATTATGGGCATTCTTCTTTTTGGTGCCGGCAGTGCTTTTGTCATGATTGCAAGAAAATCACCGCGCAAACATTGGGCGCTTATTGGGATGTTGCTTGTTGTTGCCGTTCTGTATCTTTGGGCGGAACTTGCGGTGGGTGTTTTTACTGATTTGGGAAATTGAAGAAACAGCCAATTTATGCACGATAAATTGGCTGTAATTATCTAACCAACAGCAGTCGCTGGAGCTGTGTGACGTTCGTAAAGGAATTTCAAGGCGGCGGCGCGGCATTGGATGTAGACGGGATCGTCCACCAGATCCACACGCATTCTCGGTCGCGCCAAGGGCACATGGATAATTTCTCCAATCGTAGCGGACGGACCGTTGGTGAGCATTACGATGCGGTCGGAGAGCAGCACCGCCTCATCCACATCGTGGGTGATCATCAAGATGGTGTTTTGCAATTCCACCTGAATACGCATCACCTCGTCCTGCAGTTTTGCGCGGGTCAATGCATCCAAAGCCCCGAAAGGTTCGTCCAGCAATAACACCTTCGGCTCCATCGCCAGCGCTCGCGCAATGCCAACACGCTGTTTCATCCCACCAGAAATTTCTGATGGGCGTTTGTGCAAAGCGTGGGTCATATGCACCAATTCCAGATTTTTTAAAATCCAGTCGTGGCGCTCTGCCTTGGTTTTGCTGCGGCCAAATACTTCATCAACAGCGAGCGCGACATTTTCATAAACGGTGAGCCATGGCAATAGCGAGTGATTCTGGAAGACCACACTGCGATCCGGGCCCGGCTCGTTGACCTCTTTGCCATCCAAAATAACGCCACCGCCCGTCGCCTTTAATAGGCCGGCCACAATATTCAGCACAGTGGATTTGCCACAGCCGGAGTGGCCGATTATGGAAATAAATTCACCGCGTTCCACTTTCAAATTGATATCGCACAGAATATTGCTGGACTTTTGCCCCTTGGTGAACGTCATATCCACATTTTCGATTTGGAGATAGCTGCTCATAATCTTTATCCTCAGGCTGCTGTGCCACGCGTGATAATTTTGCCTGTGTAGGCGACGATGCGATCAAGAATAAAACCGATGATGCCAACGTAAATTAGCGCCAGGATAATGTCGCTGATCAGTGATGAGTTCCACGCATCCCAGATAAAAAATCCAATGCCGACACCACCCACCAACATTTCCGCCGCGACGATCGCCAGCCAGGAAAGACCAACGCCGATACGCAAACCGGAGAAAATATAAGGTGCAGCCGCAGGCAGCATGATTTTCCAAAAATAGCGAATACCTTTTAAGTGAATCACCTTAGCCACATTGCGATAGTCCTCGGGAATATTGCGCACACCCACCGATGTATTGATGATGATCGGCCAAATAGCAGTGATAAAAATCACGAAAATCGCTGAAGGATGGCTGTC
>JAEZGT010000090.1 GCA_023416875.1 Pseudomonadota bacterium | reverse complement strand
TCCATACGGGCTTCCACCTGCGCATCCGGTATCACCGCCCGGATCGCGTCAATGATGTCTTGTTCTAGCATAGATTAACCTGAGAATTGGACCGGCCCGGCGGGCTGGTCCTGCATAAAAAACGCGTAGTTTAATCAAATCGCCCGAAGGGCGCACCCGCAGCGGCGACGCGCGGTCGGGCGAGAATCACAACTCAGGCTTTTTGCGCCCAGGTGGCGATGACTTTGTCGATGTCGTTGTCGTGCTGCTTCATCGCCTGGGCGAATTGGTCGCGGAAGCTCTTGCCGAGATTGACGCCGTTGAGCACCACGTTAATCAACTTCCACTCGCCGCTCTTGTTCTGCGCCATGGTGTAGGAAATTCGGCTGGTACCGTCGGCTGCCGCTACTTCCTGAATGACCTCGACGCGCTTCTGCGCGCTGATGTCGCCTTCGGGAGGCAGAGTGGCAATTTTCAGATTGCTGTAATTCGCCAGACCTTTACCCAGAGTTTCCACCATGCCGCGAGTAAAGGTTTCGGTGAACTGCTCGCGCTGGGATTCGCTGGCCTTATCCCAATAACTGCCCATCACATTTTTAGCGATAAAGGCAAAACTCACCGTGGGTTCGAGATTCTCGCGAACTTGGGCAAAATATTGATCCGGATTTTCCTTAAGCGCTTTTTCGCCGTCTTTAATGACTTTCATCACCGCGTCGGTCACGTTCTGTACCACTTGATGCGGTGTTTCTTCTTTGGCTGCGCCAGCCGCCAATGCCGTGCTTCCCCACAGCCCCAGAATCATCCACATAACAAGCTGGACACCTGTTGCAATAAATCGTTGTTTCACGATGTTCTCCTTTCAACCTGATTAAAAATTCGCGCAGTGGCGCGCCGCTTGGATACAAACGCGGCGCGAAAGTTTACTGCGCTGGTGCGCTCATGGCGAGCACACTGCCGTGTCGCATCTATCTCCAATGCCGCGAACGCCATTGAACCATGCGTAAGCTGAACGCCAGCCGAAATTGCGGAACAAAAGCTTTCAGCTATTAATTTTTGCCCGCCTTATCCCTTATCATGAGCGGCTTTCCTAACCGCAAGTGGCGAAGATGGAGCAATTTTCCGCACAAAATCTGATTGCCTCCGGTCGCAGAACCGTGCGCCTGGAACAGGAAGCCGTCGCGGCGTTGGAAGAACGCATAGGCGACGACTTCGTGCACGCCTGCCAATTGATCCTTGCGTGTAAAGGTCGCGTGGTAGTGACGGGGATGGGTAAATCCGGTCATGTCGGCCATAAAATCGCGGCCACTCTTGCGAGCACCGGAACACCGGCATTTTTTGTGCACCCGGGCGAAGCCAGCCACGGCGATCTGGGCATGATCACCCGCGGCGACTTGGTCATTGCCATCTCTAACTCAGGCAATTCCCCAGAAATTCTCACCATGTTGCCCATCCTCAAGCGCCTGCGCATTCCCATGATCACCATGACAGGCAAGCCTAATTCACCTCTGGCGGAAGCTGCGGAGGTGAGCTTGGATATACGCGTGGCTTCGGAGGCGTGCCCGCTGGATTTGGCGCCGACCTCCAGCACCACCGTCACCCTGGTAATGGGCGACGCCCTCGCCGTGGCGCTACTGGAGGCAAGGGGATTTACAGCTGAGGATTTCGCGCTATCCCATCCCGGCGGCATCCTCGGGCGCCGTCTGCTGCTGCGGGTCAGTGATCTCATGCACGGCGGAGAACGCATGCCTAAAGTTCAGCCGGATACCTCGCTGCTGAACGCTTTGGGTGAAATCACGGCGAAAGGCCTAGGCATGACCACAGTGGTCGGTCACAAAGGTGAATTGCTCGGAGTATTCACCGACGGCGACCTCCGCCGCGCCGTGGACAAAGGTCACGATATTCGTCAAGTAACCATCGCGAACATCATGACTCGCAACCCCACCAGCGTGCGCAGCGATGCGCTGGCCGCTGAGGCACTCACCATTATGGAAAACCGCAAAATTACGGCATTAGTAGTCACCAATGAACAAAGCCTGGCCGTAGGCGTCATCCATATGCACGATTTGCTGCGCGCGGGGCTCGTTTGACCAGCCTCCCCTCTCACTCATTATCATCTGCAGAATCTATGCTGAGCGAAGCGATACTGTTGGAAAAAGCCCGAGCCATCCGCCTGCTCGTGCTCGATGTCGACGGCGTACTGACCGACGGCAGCCTCTATTACGGCCCGCAGGGCGAAGCGCTTAAGGTATTCAACACCCTTGATGGCCATGGCATCAAAATGCTGCAAAGAAGCGGTGTGCGGGTGGCAATCATCACCGGCCGGCGCGGCGACGCCATCCTTGCCCGCGCGCGCGACCTGGGCATTGAGTGGATTCAACAAGGGCGCGAGGACAAGTTCGATGCCCTGCAAGAATTGTTGGCGGGCAGCCCAGCGGAGGATGCGCCCATACAAATGCACGAAATCGCCTGCATGGGCGATGACTGGCCGGATCTGGCGGTGATGTGCCGCGCCGGCCTGGCATTGACCGTGGCCAACGCCCATCCGGAAGTCAAAGCCCGTGCGCATTGGCAAAGCCGCAGCTACGGCGGCGAAGGCGCCGTGCGCGAAGCCTGTGACCTGCTGCTGCAGGCGCGGAATGGCTACAACCAGCTCCTGGCCGGATATGCAAAGAGCGATTAAGCACAACTGGGTCTACATATCGCTCACCGCAGCCCTCGTGGTTGCGATCATCCTGTTGTCGGATACCCCGCCCAAACTGCTGATTCCCTTTGGCGACAAACCGGATATCGCGCGCTTTCCCTATGCGGTTATCGAGGACGCCCGCTCCCGGCACTTCGATTCGGAAGGGAAGTTGAGCTACGAATTTGTAGCGACCACGCTGAGTCATTTTCGCCTGGATCTCGGTCGAGTCAGCGAAGGGGATTTCACCAGTTTGGACGCGCCGCAGTTGACGCTCTACACCGACGGCAAACCCTGGTATGTCACCGCCGACAAAGGCGAACTGACCGAGCGCGGCACCCTGCTGACCTTATGGCCCAATGTGCGCATTTGGCAGGAGGAAAATCCCAATGAAATCACCGAGCTGACCACCAGTCGTCTGGAGATCCGACCGAAGGACAAAATGATCGCAACGGATGCCGAAGTGAGTATCACGTCACCCATGGGCAAGGTAGAAGCGCGGGGAATGACTGTGGATCTGGAAAACAAGCACATTCAATTGCGCAACCGAGTGAGGGGCCGCCATGAGCCGATCAACGAAGTTACGACGCCTTAGCCTCGCGGCGGGGCTGGCTCTTTACCTGCTAGCGGATTACCTGCTAGCGGGCCAACAGGCATTCGCTCTGCCGTCCGACCGCAATCAGGCGATCACGATTCACTCGGACAGCGCCGAGCGCGACGAAATCAAAGGCACCATTACTTATTCTGGGAACGTGGTGATGCAGCAGGGCTCCATGCGTATCGACGCTGACGAAGTGGTGATCGTCAACGACAAAAGCAAAGTCACCCAGATCGTCGCTACCGGCAGACCGGCGCGCTATCAACAGAAACCGAACGAAGAGGAAGGCCCGGTGGTGGCGCAGGCGAATCGCCTGGAATACAACATCGCTCAGGACACCTTGCACCTGATTGAAAACGCCCTGCTGCAGCAGGAAGGCACCAGCCTGTCCGGCAATCGCATTGATTACGACGTGAAAAAGTCCGTGGTCAAAGCCGGTGGCGATGCGAGTCAAAACGAGCGGGTGAAGATGGTCATTCCCGCGCGCTCACTGAAACAGTTGGAAGAGGAATAAACACCCGATGGCCACCCTGGAAGCGCGCAATCTCGCCAAAAGCTACAAAGGCCGCAAAGTGGTGATCGATGTATCCATGAAGGTGGAGAGCGGCCAAATTGTCGGCCTGCTAGGCCCCAATGGCGCCGGCAAAACCACCTGTTTTTACATGATTGCGGGACTGGTAGCCGCCGACAAGGGCGAGGTCTACATCAACGACAAGTGCGTTACCCATCTGCCCATGCACGGCCGCGCCCGCGCCGGCTTGAGTTATCTGCCGCAGGAAGCCTCGGTATTCCGCAAGCTCACGGTGGCTGACAACATAATGGCGATCCTGGAAACCCGCGCCGACCTCACCCGCAAAAGCCGCCGTGAAGTGCTGGATCATCTACTGCAGGAGTTCCACGTCACCCATATCCGCAACAGCCTTGGTATGGCACTCTCCGGCGGCGAGCGTCGCCGCGTCGAAATTGCCCGCGCCATTGCTACGAATCCGGAATTTATTCTGCTCGATGAACCGTTTGCGGGCGTTGACCCCATATCGGTCAACGACATCAAAAATATCGTGACGCACCTGAAGAAGCGCGGCCTGGGGGTGCTGATTACCGACCACAACGTGCGCGAAACGCTGGATATCTGCGAAAAAGCCTATATTGTCAGTGAGGGCTATATCATTGCCGAAGGGTCACCCGACACCGTGATGAACAATCCCAAAGTGCGCAAGGTATATCTCGGGGAAAACTTCCGTCTTTGACATAAAGGGTGGGCGGGCAGCTTGACAAGCAACGAATATCGCTCTAGCTGGCCCAAAGTTTGCTTTTAAAATCAGCAAAAATGATTGCTTGTCTAAATAGGGATGACTAGAATTACGGCATTCTTCTTATCCTGCAACGGCGAAGACTGACGAATGAAGCAATCACTGCAACTCAAACTCGGCCAGCAGCTCACCATGACGCCCCAGCTGCAGCAGGCCATCCGTCTCTTGCAACTGTCCACGCTTGATCTTCAAACCGAAATTCAGGAAGCCCTTGAAACCAACCCCATGCTGGATGTCGCCGACGACGAGGGCGCGGGAGATTACCCAGGTGGCGACGGGCCGGAATTGGATTTCGTCAACGGCAAGGAAACCAATAGCCAGGCCGAGGAACTGAGCAGCGCCACTCGTGAAGATGGCGAGGATCACGCTCCGGATGGCGAATGGAGCAACGAGATTCCCACTGAGCTTGCCGTCGATACCAGTTGGGACGACGTCTATCAAAGTGCTCCCACCGGTACCGGCCTGTCGCGACCGGAAAACGAAGACATGGACTTCGAATCCCGCCGCGGCACCTCCGAATCCCTACAAGACTATCTCGCCTGGCAACTCAATCTCACTCCCATGTCTGACCTGGATCGTCTGGTCGGCGAGGCCATCATCGACGCGGTGGGACCCAGCGGTATGCTGGTGCAACCGGTGGAAGAAATTTGGCAAGGGCTATTGAAAGATTTTCCCGAATTGGAAATGGACGAAGTAATGGCGGTGTTACACCGCCTGCAGCAGTTCGATCCGCCGGGAGTCGCAAGCCAGGATCTGGCGGAATGCCTGCTGCTGCAAATGCGGCAACTGCCCAACACCCTGCCTTCCTACGATGTGGCGGTGAATCTAGTGCGCCACTATCTGCCCCTGCTGGGCGCGCGCGATTTCAAACAACTGATGCGCAAGCTGCGGGTGAAGGAGACGGAGCTGCAGGAAGCCATTCGCATTATCCAGAGCCTCAATCCGCGCCCGGGTGAGCAGATCGGCGAAGACACCACAGAATATGTGGTGCCGGATGTGTTCGTGAAAAAGGAGAACAACCGCTGGATGGTCCAGCTCAATCCGGAAATCGCGCCGAAACTGCGCATCAATCCCGACTATGCCTCCCTGGTGCGCCGCGCCGACAGCAGCAACGACAACACCTTTTTACGCGATAACCTGCAGGAGGCGCGCTGGTTTATCAAAAGCCTGCAAAGCCGCAACGAGACTTTGCTGAAAGTGGCCACCTGTATTGTCGAGCGTCAGCAAGGTTTTCTCGATCACGGCCCCGAGGCGATGAAGCCTATGGTGCTGCACGACGTGGCGGAAATGGTGGAAATGCATGAATCCACGATCTCGCGGGTCACGACCCAAAAGTACATGCATACCCCTCAGGGCATCTTTGAGCTCAAGTATTTTTTCTCCAGTCATGTAAGTACGGAATCTGGCGGCGAGTGTTCCTCTACAGCCATTCGCGCTATCATTAAAAAGCTCGTGGCGGCGGAAAATCCCCGTAAACCTTTGAGCGACTCGAAAATTACCGCCCTGCTAGAAGAGCAGGGGATTCATGTCGCACGGCGCACCATCGCCAAATATCGCGAGTCCCTGGGCATAGCGCCCTCCAACGAACGCAAGCGGCTGGTCTGACGCAGCCGCTGCCGTCCCAAATAAATATGGGCGAACCTAAAGGTCTCGCCCCTCGGAATGCGGTCGAATCCCTATATGCAAATTGAATCGCTTCTCACTCAGCAACGCACTCTCTGTCACGTCACCTGCACGAGCAAGAAACGCTCGCTCGAGGTTCTCGCCTCGCTGATCGCGGAAGGCAGTGATGGTATCGACGCCGACGAGCTGTTCCAGCAGCTGGTGGCGCGGGAGCGCCTCGGCTCCACTGGCATAGGTGAAGGCATCGCCATCCCCCACTGCCGCTTCAAAACCGCCGGTGCAACCATAGGCGCGCTTATGACGCTGGCAACACCCATTGATTTTGATTCCGTGGACAGCCAGCCGGTGGACGTGATCTTTGCCATGCTGGTGCCAGAAAACGCGGAAAATGCCCATCTGCAGACCCTGGCGATGCTGGCGGAACAGCTGCAAAACCCGCGTTTCGTACAGGCCCTGCGACGCGCAGAGACAGGCGACGACCTCTATCGCGCTGCCATAGAAGCAGACCTTTAAGCAGTTCGCGGAGGGCCTGAAGCATGGAATTCGTCGTGATCAGCGGCAGGTCGGGCTCCGGCAAAACCACGGCGCTGCAACTGCTCGAAGATAGCGGTTTCATCTGTATCGACAACCTCCCCGTCAACCTTCTGCCGGCCCTCATCACTGAAGTCTCCCAAGGCGCCAACAACCAGGCGATGAAATTCGCCGTGGGTATAGATGCGCGCACGGTCAGCGGTGATCTCAGCCGCTTTCCTGAAATACTGGAATGGGCGCAGCAGCACCAGAACGCGCGCTTCACCGTGGTCTACCTGGACGCCAGTGATCAGGTGCTGATCAAGCGCTTCAGTGAAACTCGCCGCAAACATCCCCTCTCCAACAAAACCACCGGGCTGCGCGAGGCTATTCGCGCGGAAAATGCGATTCTGGACCCTGTGGCGCGGTTGTCGGATATCACCATCGACACCAGCAATCTGACCCTGCACGAATTGCGTTCGGCGGTGAAAAAGAAAGTGGCGGGAGCCGAAGGCCAGGGTATGGCGTTGATGATCGAATCCTTCGGTTTCAAATACGGTGTGCCGGTGGACGCCGATTTTGTGTTTGACGTGCGCAGCCTGCCCAATCCCTACTGGCAGCCGGATCTGCGCGCGCATACAGGACTGCAAACTCCGGTCATGGATTTTCTGGCGGCGCAGCCGCAGGTGACCTCCATGTACGAGGACATAGTGCAGTTTCTGGAAAAATGGATTCCGAGTTTTGAACAGAACAACCGCAGTTATTTGACGATTGCGATTGGCTGCACGGGCGGCATGCACCGCTCGGTGTATCTGGCGGATAAATTAAGTGCGCATTTTCAGAGGCTGTATCCGAACGTGCAGACTCGCCATCGCCAGCTGACGCAGACGTCGCCCTGACCGCGACCCCTTATCGGGTCAAAAACAACGGCACAACAATAACGAAGAGTACTGGCAGCAACGCATGATTTCCAAACAGGTTGTCATATCCAACAAACTGGGACTGCACGCCCGGGCCGCCACCAAATTCGCCAATTTGTGCAGCCGCTATGCCTGCAAAATGCAGGTGTGCTGCAACGGCAAAACCATCGACGGTAAAAGCATCATGTCACTGATGCTGCTGGCGGCCTCCAAAGGCACCGCCATCGAAATATCCGCCGACGGTCATGACGAGGAGGAAGCACTCGCTGAGCTGTCGGCGCTGATCGAAGATAAATTTGGCGAAGGCGAATAACGCCGGCTGCGCTTTAACCCCCCGCGCGGATGCTGTAGGCTTCGCCACCTTTGCGACTCACCGCTGAGCCGCGCCTTTCGTACACCGGTATACCGACATGAATGAATTTGATCAGGACGCGCAGGACGGCGAAGAGGAAGTTTTCCGCTGGGTCAGCAAAACGCGCATGAAAAAAGATATGCACGCGCTGCAAGATCTCGCGGTGCATCTGACCACCCTGAACGCGGAGCAACTGGCGCAGATGCCGCTGAGCGCGGAAATGCGCCGCGCGGTGGAAGAAAGCAAAAACATCAGGAAAAACGAAGCGCTGCGCCGCCACTATCAGTTCCTCGGCAAACTGATGCGCAGTGAGGACCACGAAGCCATTGCCGCCGCCGTCGCCGGTATCAAGGAAGAACAGGACCGCTTGGCGCGCCTGTTCCACGTCATGGAGCAGTGGCGCGACGACTTGATCAAAGGCGAGCAGGAGGTGATGGAGCGCTTTTTCGATGAATTTCCTCTCGCTGACCGTCAGCAACTGCGCCACTTGGTACGCAGTGCCAAAGGCGCGGCCGGCAGCCAGCAGGCTCCAACCCATGCGCGCAAGCTGTTCCGCTTTATTCGCGATGCGGTGGCGGGCAGAAACGCCGACTGAGCCCTGCCGCACACTTCCACCTATTCTTGTAGCCTGTTCATCTTGTAAATTGACGCGCTTGCGCCGGTCCGTCGCACCCAGCGCCCGACCGGCTTCCCTTGCCCTGTTTTAAACCTGGACCAGGAGCGCAATTTGAACAGAGCCCTTTACAGCCGTCTGCTGATCGGATTATTAGCCACCCACACTTGCGGGCTTGCCGCCGACAGCTACGGCGTTTTCGACTCCCGCGGGCTGGCCCTCGGCGGCACTGGCGTCGCCCTCGGCAATGCCGACACAGGTCATTTCTATAATCCTGCGCTCACGGCGTTTCACGAAGGCCATGAAGATCGCACCCGCGACGGCTCCCACAGTTTTCACGCTGTGCTCGCAGCCGTCTCTGACGGCGCCCGCACCGCTGCGGAACTCATCTCAGACAACCTCGAAGGCCGGCTGAGCGACGCAATCGACAATCTCAACGACGCACCGACACAGGAAACCGCGAGGGCCGGCATCGACGCCGCCCGCGAACTGGAGCGCGCCATGCGCGATATCGATGGTAAGCACATCAACGCTGAGGGTTATGTGGGCTACAGCGTGAGCCTGCCCGGGGACCTGGAGGGCGGTACGTTTTTCGTAGGGTCGCGGGCGCTCGGACGGGGAATATCGCAAATCGCGCAGGCGGATTACGACTTGCTCGAAAAATATATGGAAGCCCTGGAATTTGTCGAAAGTGGTGGTACCAGAGGTGAGGAGCATCCTGACCTGTACAATTCCGAAGACAAATTGATTGATCCGAGTGACCAGATCCAGTCCTCCGCCTCCGGCACGGGGCTGCTGCTGTCTGAACTCGGTGTTTCGGCCGGCAAACAATACACCTTGTGGAACCAGGAGATCGCTCTCGGCATAGCGCCGAAGGTGGTACACCTGCGCATTTTCGACGAGAGATGGCAGGTGGTGGACGGGACCTTTGAAAGCGCCGGCAATGATCGAACCGAGTTTTACTTCAACGTGGATTTAGGCGCAGCCATCACCCTGGCGGATCACTGGCGTATTGGTCTCGCCGTCAAAGACCTGCGCAGCAAAACCATTACCACCGATGTGGGTGGGCGCATCAAACTGCAACCGCGCAGTCGGGTAGGTCTGGCCTATATCGGGGAACGTCTCGACGTGGGGTTGGACGCCGATTTGGATAAAACGCCAGCATTACAAGGGGACGCCGAACGCCAGGATGTCAGCCTCGGAATCGAATATCGTCTGTCGATACTGGCCCTGCGCCTGGGCTACCGACACGACCTTGAGGCGTCCGTGGGTGATCAACTGAGCGGCGGCCTGGGCTGGCGCCTTGGCAGCTTTCTGCTGGATCTAACCTACGTCCAGGGAGATGGCGGCGACGGTGCTGGCTTGCGGCTAGGCTGGGCGTATTAATACCAAGGCTGCCTAGCAAGTATTAGGTCAGAAACGGCGATAGGTTAGAAC
>JAEZGT010000080.1 GCA_023416875.1 Pseudomonadota bacterium | reverse complement strand
TGATTTCGCCGCAGAAAAACGTCTCTATCAAAAACTGCAGACGCTGCTGGAAACCTGGTACCAGCCACTGCAACAGCTGCTCGACCACCGCGCCCAGGAGTGGCAACAGGTGCGCAATGCGTGCATTGCCCAGGTGGCAAAACTGCTGTTGGATATGGCGACCACCACCGTCGCGGCGGAACCGCGCCCAGCGCGCATCAATGAATTGCAAAATCTCGTGCGCCAGCACGAACAGCAATGTCTGCGTGATGTATTGGAATTGCTGAATTTTTCCAGCAGCGATGTACAGCTCGCCAACCTGCCCGTGCAAAACGGCGAGTGGGAATTGGATTTATTCGCGCCGGAGACATTGAAACGATTTGGCCTGGACGCGGCCTCTGCTGCCGCAGCGGGCGCGGCCATAGGCGCGGGTGTGGATTTAATGCTCGCCGGCCTTAGCCTTGGCACCGCCAGTCTTACTGGCGCCGCTATCGGCACCGCCTGGCACACTGGCCGCCGCTACGGTCGAGACCTGCTCGCGCGCTGGCGCGGTGAAAAAATTCTCTGCGTTGACGACACTACCCTGAATATTTTGCTGCTGCGCCAACTGTCTTTATTGCGCCATTTATTCCGCCGCGGTCACGCCGCTTTAAATCCGGTGCAAGTGGAACACAAAGAACAAAATCAGATGCCTGACGGCTGGGATGTGCAGCGCCGCAAAATGCGCGAGCTGCTGCAATTAAAAGCGGGAGTGGAATCCCGCGAATATCAGAGAGTGATAAAAGAGTGTGAGGCTTGGCTCGCGCAGATTATTTAACTCAAGCAGTAGCTTTATTTTCCGCTTCCGCTCTTTTAAAGCGGGACTTGAGCGCAATCAGCAACCCCGATGCCGCGATAACGGTCATACCCAGCAAGCTCAAATTGTCCGGAGTGCTGCCGAAGATCAGCCAGCCCAAAATGGCCGCCCAGAGCAACTGCAAATACACAATTGGCCCGAGCACGGAGGTGGGGGCGAAGCGATAAGCCTGGGTGAAAAAGTAATGTCCCAAGCCGCCCAAGGCACCCATGCTGAAAAACAAAACCAATTCCAAATTGGAAGGCACGTCATTTTCCCAGGTCCACGGCAGCGCCAAACCAAACACCAAGGAGCCGGCGAGGGCGGTGTAAAACAACATGGAAACGGCTTTTTCCGTGGTGGCGAGCAGACGCGACAACATTTGATAAGTGGCGTTGGCAACCGCCGCCAAAAGCGCGAAAAAAATCCCCACACCGTCAAGCCCGCTGCCCGGTCGGGCAATTAATAACACACCGCCGAAACCCATTAATGCCGCAACCCAACCCAATCGACCTATGCGCTCACCCAGAACGGGAAACGCGAACAGCGCCACCAGCATGGGCGCCAGAAAAGTAATGGCCGTGGTATCCGCTTGCGGCATACGATGCAAAGCCATCCCCACCGAAAGAGACGACACCACAAGCGACAGGGCGCGAACAATGACCAAGCCGCGCCGGTTGGCATACAACAACGGCGCTGAACCTCGCGGCGCAAGAATGAGCACCATCAAACCGAAGTGCACCAGATAGCGGATGGCGACCACAAACGGCACGTTGTAATGGTGGGTGAGATATTTGGTGGCGGAATCCATACCGGCAAACAGCAGCAAACCAATGGCTGCGTAGATCACACCTTTAAGGAGCCGTGGACTGGTGCTGGAACGCACTGCACCGGGGGAAGAAGTGGACATGGATACTGCTTGGCAAAGCCGTGAGAGAAAAACCAATTTTATACCAGCACCTGCCAATTGCACGGCTTGTCACTGCACTTCATTAAGATCACAATCCAATAACGATTGAGATCAATATAAAAAAACATCAAGTACTGATTAAACAATGGAGCACAAATGCTGAATACACCGGTTGGACAGGTTTTCCCAAGCGATAAAGCCAACGCGCGCCCCCTGCGCCAAAGGTTGCATCTGATTTTATTAGGCGTTGAGGACGTTGCTCGGGCCGCTGCATTTTACGAAGCACTGGGATGGCGCCGATCACCCACGGGGCATGATGGTTTTGTGAAAATCGATCTCGGCGGTTACGCCTTGTGCCTGCTCTCCCGCAGCGATTTTGCCGCCGACGCTTTGGCTCCGTCACCAGCGGGTTCTGGATTTTCCGGTGTCGGTTTTGTCTACGTCGCCGAGTCGGCGGAGGAAGTGCCGGCGCTTCTCGCCAAGGCCGAGCTGGCGGGCGGCACTATCGTCAAACCGGCCACGCGCACGCCCTATGGCATTGCCGGTTATTTCAAAGACCCGGACGGCCATTTATTTGAAGTGGATTATGAGGAAGTTTGGGTATTCGACGACGAGCACAAATTGGTGGTTGATCAAATAAAAGAGCGCACGATTGAGCCGAAGACCTGAAATGAATGAGCGGAGTTTTTAAGCTCCGCTCATTTAATGTCTACACCTTAATTTTGTAGCCTGTTCTGAACATCCAGGTAATCACGCCGAGACAAATGCAAATAAACACCGCGATCATCATCAGACTCACGCCGACATTCACGTCGGACACGCCGTAAAAACTCCAGCGAAAGCCGCTCACCAAATACACCACTGGATTGAACAAGGTAATGGTTTGCCACAGCGGCGGCAGCATATGAATGGAATAAAAACTGCCACCTAAAAAAGCCAGCGGGGCGATGACCATCAAAGGCACCACTTGCAGTTTGTCAAAGCTGTCCGCCCACATACCGATAATAAAACCCAGCAGGCTGAAGCTGACGGATGTGAGAATCAGAAAACCCAGCATCCAAATGGGATGGGCAATCGAAAATTCCACAAATAGCCGCGCAGTGATCAAAATGATCACTCCCAAAATAATCGATTTGGTCGCCGCCGCTCCGACATAGCCGATCACAATTTCCAGCGCAGAAATGGGCGCGGACAGAATTTCGTAAATCGTGCCGGAAAATTTCGGCATATATATGCCAAAGGAGGCGTTGGATGTGCTTTCGGTCAATACCGTCAACATAATCAAACCCGGCACTATGTAAGCGCCGTAACTGATGCCGTCAATTTCCGCCATACGCGAGCCTATGGCAGAACCGAACACAATAAAATACAGCGAGGTGGACAAAACCGGCGAGGCGATGCTCTGCATCAAGGTGCGCCAGGTGCGCGCCAGCTCAAATAAATAAATGGCTTTAACAGCGTAAAAATTCATGTTTTGTCCTCCACCAAACTGACAAAAATATCCTCCAAAGAACTTTGAGAGGTATTGAGATCGCGAAATTCCACATTCAAAGCACTGAGCTGGCGCAACAATTCTGTCATGCGATTTTGCTCGGTTTGCTCGTCATAGGTGTAAATCAACTGCTCGCCACTCTGTGCCAACGCCAGCGGAAACGACGCGAGTGCAGACGGAATTTCGGCGAGCGGCTGTTGCAGTTGCAAGGTGAGCTGTTTTTTGCCGAGCTTTTTCATCAGCGCGGTTTTTTCCTCCACCAGCACCAGCTCACCTTTATTGATCACCCCGATGCGATCCGCCATTTCCTCCGCTTCTTCGATGTAATGGGTGGTTAGAATAATGGTGACACCGCTTTGCCGCAGTTTGTGAATCATCTGCCACATATCGCGGCGCAACTCCACGTCCACACCGGCGGTGGGTTCATCGAGAAATAAAATGCGCGGTTGATGAGCGAGGGCTTTGGCAATTAATACGCGGCGCTTCATCCCGCCGGATAGCGTCATGATTTTATTGTGTCGCTTGTCCCACAGGGACAGATCGCGCAGCAACTGCTCCAGATAGGCTTTATCCATAGGTTTGCCGGCAAGCCCGCGGCTGAATTTCAGCGTATCCCACACAGATTCAAAAATTGCCACCGAAAGCTCCTGCGGCACCAGACCGATGCGCTGCCGCGCCTCCCGGTACTGCGTAACAATGTCAAATCCATCCGCCAGCACGCGGCCACCGCTCGCGTTGACGATGCCGCAAATAATACTGATCAAGGTGGTTTTGCCCGCGCCGTTTGGGACGAGCAGGGCAAAGATCTCGCCCGCGTGTATGTCCAGATTGACTTCCTTCAGCGCGTGAAAGCCTGAAGGGTAGGTTTTGCTGAGGTTCTGTATGGAAATAATGCTTTGCACGTGAACTCCTGTTGCTGTGATGGAGGCTTTGGGTTCGCCTGCATAAGTAGTCGGACAAGCTCGCGCTGGTTCGACAACCCGAGAGGGTTGCAGATCATAGCGCGCAGAGCGGCCTTTGAGTGTAAGGAGTCGTAACCGCTGCATCCCCTGGATGGCTAATTAAAACCAATGCGATGGCGCGCAGGGCAGGCGAAGTGAAGCCGATCCAAGTCGCTGCCAATGTCCGCGTCAATCGCTTAAGTGATCGCGCTGCCCTATACTCATCGGAACGCATCTGGTTCGGGGGCTTCCCATGCATCACACGATCAAAGCGTTAACCGAGCTGTTCATGTTCCGCTGCAAAGACCGCGGCACCCTGGCGATACTGCATGCCATCGCCGGCAAACCCTCCCGCTGGAAGGAGGGGCAAAGTCTATTCCGCAACATCCGCCGCAAAACCCTCGCCACCGAAGGCGCCGCCGATCAGGTGCTGATAAAACAATACTTGTTCGAAGAATGCTGCGCGAAAGTGCTGTACAACCTC
>JAEZGT010000076.1 GCA_023416875.1 Pseudomonadota bacterium | reverse complement strand
GCGCAGCACTATGGTGTCGTTCTCGGCTACCGCCTTGGCAAACACGAAGACTTTGTCGCCGGGTTCAAGACGCCACTCGGTGTGGCGCAGATCGCCCTGGGTTTCGCTGAAGCTGTTGCGCAGGTCCCACTTCACCGCATGGGTGTGGTCGCTGATGCGCACGGGCACTTGGCCGGAGTCGTCCTCCAGCAAAAAGTCGACGCCATCGGTATGAGTGAACTCCGTGCGCCAGCGGGTTTTGCCCTCGCTATCGACGGTGCGGCGCTCGCGGCTGTAGTGGTAGAACAGGCTGGGGGTCTGGGTGAAATAACTGCCGGTGGTGGCTTGCTGGTCGGCGCGGGCAGTGGCGGTGAGAGTGACTTCGCCCGGCAACACATAGGCGGCCTGGGCGCTGGGTACGCGCTCCAACTGGCGCAGCGCTTGAATCTGGCCGAAGCCTTTTTGCAACAGCACCCAGGCGATGGCGGCGGCGCCGAGCAGCAACGCAACGTATCCCAGCTTTTTCAACACAAAATCTTCCTCTCCTTGCGAAGTGTTTTTATCGACCCGATTGCACCGTCAGCGGCAATCGGGGAATCAGCTGAGCTTGTCGCGAAACATAAAAAAGACGGCGCCGAGCATGCACAGGCCCGCCCACAAGTAATCCAGCTTCAGCGGCTCCTTCAGATAAAAAATCGCGAAGGGCACAAACACCGACAGAGTGATGACTTCCTGCAGGATTTTCAGCTGGCCGACGCTCATCACGGTAAAACCGATGCGGTTGGCGGGCACTTGAAACAGATACTCCACCAGAGCGATGCCCCAACTCACCAGGGCCGCCACCAGCCAGGGTTTGTGGTTGAGTTCTTTTAAGTGCGCGTACCACGCGAACGTCATAAAAATATTGCTGCAAAAAAGCAGCGACACAGACGCAAGTATTGGATTCATAGGAATTTGCAGGACATGGAAAACGGCGTTCGCACCGGAGGCCGCAGGGGTGATGGAGGGGCTTATAGTGGCCAGCGCCGTTTGCCCTGTCAAGCGCGGCTTGAGGCCGGTTCCGCTGGCGATTCCTTCCTGTCCACACCACCGTGGACTCCCGTAGACCACTGAAAAAAGACCCTCGGTAATATTTCACAGAATTGGCCAATGAAATATCCGTACATTGATGGATGTAGGCACTTGCGTGCGAGTGAATCGGGCAAAAGTTTTTGCCGGATTTAGAAATAAATAACTCGCTATTAACAGCGGAGCGCTTACGAGCAATCTATATAAAGCTTGTGATGATTTTGCACTTAAATTAAAAGTGCGGCGCACGGTTTGCGCCAACTTAAATGGTGACGGATACAGCATGTTGGCTATCGGATTCAGGGGGCCGGTCTCACCGGTCAGATTTTCTGCTGACGACGGGTTCCCGCTGGAGCTTCTGCGCATGGAATCCCCGGCGGCAGGCGCGGGCGGAGAAGTGGTAATGCTCGTCCACGGCGCCGGTGTACGCGCCAATATTTTTCTCCCACCTCTGCCTAATACCCTGCCGGAAATGCTGGTGCAGGCCGGCTACGATGTCTGGCTGTTAAATTGGCGCGCCAGCATCGACCTCCCTCCTAATCAATGGACGTTGGATCAGGCTGCGGTTTTTGATTTTCCGGCGGCAATTAAAAAAATCCGCGAAATTACCGGCGTCACCACGGTAAAAGCCGTAATTCATTGCCAGGGTTCCACCAGTTTTATGATGTCCATAGTGGCGGGGCTGTTGCCGGAGGTGAGTCTGGTGATCAGCAACGCCGTTGCCCTGCATCCGGTGGTGCCGCTTCTCGCCCGCATAAAATCCACTATCGCTACCGCGCCCGTTAGTAAAGTGCTCGATTATTTAAATCCCCAGTGGGGTTTGGGTGCACGGGGATTTTGGTCCTCGCTTATCGATTTCTGGGTGCGCGCGACCCATCACGAATGCCGCAATCCGGTGTGCAAACATGCCAGCTTCACCTACGGCGTCGGTTTTCCCACGCTCTGGTCCCACGAGAATCTCGACGCCGATACGCACGAATGGATAAAGGGTGAATTTGCCCACGTTCCCTTAACATTTTTTCAGCAGATGCGGCGCTGTATCGCCCAGGGACATTTGCTATCCACTGGCAAATTCCCGCAATTGCCGGAAGATTTTATGGCGTCCGCGCCGCGCACTGATGCGCGTTTTGTTTTTCTCGCCGGCCGCGAAAATCGCTGTTTTCTGCCGGCGAGCATGGAGCGCACTTTCGATTATTTCGAGCGCTACTCCCCGGGCAAACATATGCTGCAGATCTTGTCTGGTTACGGCCATCTCGATGTGTTTATCGGCAAACATGCCGCGCGGGATGTTTTTCCGTTAATTATTGATGAACTAGGGAGATAGGTTATGTCTGGACGCGCCCGCCAAAAACGTTTGACCGGACGGCATGCCTATGTCGATGGCATACGTTATGTCATGCCGATCAATTCCTGGAATGCTTCGGCGGTAATTGCGGTTTTTCCCTGCGACTGGGAGGCCGCGCGCAAAATTCTTCCCGCAGGCGATATTCATCCGCTGCGGCTGTGGCGCAAAGCCCTGCTGGTAGTAACCGTCATTGACTACCGCGAAACCGATATCGGCAGTTATATTGAGTACAGCATTGCGATCGCCTGTACCAAAGGCGCCAAACCGGCGCCGCGTTTATTGCCCGGATTATTGATGAAATGGTTTGGCACCGGGCAGTATGTAGTGGATTTACCGGTGTCCACGGAAGTTTCCACCAAAGGTGGCAAAGGCATTTGGGGTATGCCAAAACATCAGGCGCCCTTGGATTATGTTGAAGGTGCCCGCTGGGTCAGCGCGCAATATGATCTCGAGGGCAAAATGGTGACGCGTCTTGATGTGCGGCGCCCCAAAAAAACCAATTTTCCCATCCGCGCCGGCGCGGTGAATTACTGCATGTTCCGCGGCATGATCTACCGCTCGTTTATTTATTTTGCGGGCAAAGTGGGCTTCAGTCTGTTCAAAGGTGGCAATGCGCGTTTTATTCTCGGCGATCACCCGCGCGCTGATATTCTGCGTTCTCTGAATATTTCCCCCAAAGCTATTTTCACCGCGTATCTGCCCAGCTTTACCGGCATTCTCGATGATTATTTTGACTGCTGGTTTGTCACCACCCCGCAGCGGCCTGAAGCGCCGCTGAGTGAAGGGTTGGAAACCACCTTTCCCTTGGGTTATGGCGAAGAGCGTTTACCGCCGCCCGCCCGCGATCCGCAATTTAATCCAGATGAGGACTGAACCATGCCGCGCCTGCTGCTCCTCAATCACGTGATTTTATTGATGGGCTGCTCTATTTATTTTGGAGCGGGAATATTTCTGATCGTGTTTCAACTACCGCTGGAGCCGCGCCTGACCCCCGATAATTACGCTCTGGTATTTGTCGAGCCGGTACAAAACGCCACGAAATTTTTTACTTGGCTCACCGTGGTGATGTTGATCACCGGCTGCGCCATGTTGTTTACCGAATGGTTCAGCGGCATTCGCTGGGTGCCATTTGTTGTGTTGCTCGCCATTATCGGGGCCACTGTGGTCACCGTGTGTTTTCTGTTTGATTACAACCGGGAATTGACCGAGGGCATTCGCGATCCTGAGCGCTTGCGCGTTGTGTTTCATAACTGGGCCAATTGGGCGCGCCTGCGTTTTGCGTTTTGGGTAATCGAGTGGTGCGCCATGACCTACTGGTTTTATCGCATGGCATTTGTGGCGAGGGCCGACCGATGAATGATGCCTTGATCCGCGTACTGCTGATTGTTATCGCGATTATTACGGTGCTGACCGGCTCGGCGCAGATGCTGGCATCCGGACTTATGTTGCAAATAATCGGCGCCGATGCCTCACCGGTTTCGCAACATTGGTTTACCACCGTGGGCATGTTTATGGTTATCACCGGCGCCATGTTCGCGCAGACCTTGTGGGCGCGCTCCAAGGAGCGGGCTGTGCCGCTGTGGATCGGCGTGCAGAAATTGGCGGCCGCCGTGCTGGTCACTTGGGCATTTGCCAAAGGACAAACGAACGCGCTGGTTTTATTCGTGGGCGCATTCGATTTTGCCAGCGCTGTGCTCGCATTTTTATTTGTTTACCGCATTCACCAATGACCGCCCTGGCTCTCATTTGCATTTATGGTTATGGCGCGACTTTGTTTTTAGTCGGGCTGGTGGGCTGTTTTACCGGGCCGTGGGAATTGTCTCTGCTGTTCGGCATCAGCGGCGACGCCACTTTTTTTAATCAATACCGTTTTCTCAAAGCCGTGGAAATGGCGGCCGGATGGTTTTGCCTCACCTATGCGCGCCAGGTTTTATATCCGGGCAAGGTTGCCAATATGTTTATGTTGTTAGTGGCGGCAGGCGTGTTTGCGCGAGCGCTCGCCTGGATTATTGACGGCACACCGCGCTGGCCATTTCTGCTGTTTCTGATATTGGAGCTGCTGGTGTTGGCAGTGGTATTGGTCAATCTCAGGAGGTCGGTATGACAGAGCAGGATCGCTTGATTCCCATCGCACCGGCGACACGCAATCGCCGCGCGCTGATTTTACCCGGCGGTGGTATGCGCGTGGCCTATCAGGCCGGAATTGTTAAAGCGCTCTATGATGCGGGATTGCGTTTTTCCTATGCGGATGGGACCTCCGGCGGCACCATGAATCTCGGCGCGCTGCTCGGCGGACTTACCCCAGATCAACTCTGCGCGCGCTGGCGCACGCTCAAACCAACTGATTTTGTCTCCCTGCGCCCGCTAAAGGCTTACGCAAAATTTCCGGCGATGGGCGCGCTCGGGGATTTCGATACCATCGAGTCCCGGATATTTCCGCATCTGGGCATAGACGCGGCGCGGAATCGCGAGTCCCAGGGAACGTTTAGCACGTTTAATGTCTGCGATTTTACCGACAAAATTGTGCGCCCTATTCCGCACACGGAAATCG
>JAEZGT010000028.1 GCA_023416875.1 Pseudomonadota bacterium | reverse complement strand
CGGTGAAATAAATAATGCCGTCGGCGGATTCGGTCAGGTCGTTGGGTGAATTAAAAGGATTGCCATTGAATTCGTTAACCAGAATTTCACGCTCGCCGGTGCTGGGGTTGTAGCGGGAAAGCGCGTTGCGGTCGTGGGTGGCGGCGAGCAGGGAGCCGTCGCTACTGGCAGCCAAACCGTTGCTGCCGCTGTTGTCGATGGCGGTGACGATGCTGCCATCCGGTCGCAGCGCTTGAATGCGCGATGGAAAACCCTGGCTGAAAGTGAAATCGGAAAAATACAAACTATCGCCCAACCACACCGGGCCTTCATAAAGGCCGGGTTCACCGCGGGTGCTTTCGCTACCGGGTACGCGTTGCGCTACCAATTCACCGCTGGGTGATGTGCCCGGTTGTGCGGGGCAGCTCCAATGGGTTGTTGCTGCAGGTATGCTTTCCACTTGTGCCGGAGCGGGCTCCGGTTGCGTTGGAGTTTGTGTGGCCACTGGCGTTTCGTTTTTGCTGCAGGCGGACAGCGTCAGCAGCAGACTGGCGGAAATTAAAAAAGCACGGGAATTATTGTTAATGGTCATGTTGGTCGCCGTAGTGTTGTAAAAATGAATGGTCCTGAAAAATAAAAAGGTGGACGCAATGCGTCACACCTTCAGAGTTTTATTGACGGGTAGATCGCGCACGCGCACGCCGGATGCGTGATAAATCGCGTTGGTAATACTTGGCACCACTGCGGGTAATCCGGGTTCGCCCACGCCGCCGGGTGCTTTGTCGGATTCGATCAGATGCACAAACAGCGGCGGAACTTCCGGCATACGCGAGACTTGATAATCGTGGAAATTCGACTGCTCGATGGCACCGTCTTTAATGGTGATTTGGCTATAGAGCGCCAGGGAGAGTCCCATGATCATGGCACCCTCCATTTGTGAGCGCACACGATCCGGCGTAATCACCAAACCGCAATCGATAGCGGTGTGCATTTCCAGCACTTCGACTTTCTTGTCTTTTACTCGCACTTTGGTAGCAGCCGCGCTGTAGGAATTAAAGCTGTTGGAGTAGGCGATACCCCAAGCTTCGTTCTCCGGCAGCTTTTTCTCGACCCCAGCTTTTTCCGCCACCACATTGATGACATTTTTCATGCGGCGCGTATCCACCGCGTAATCATCGGTGGGTTGATCGTAATTGGCCCAGCCGGCAAAGCCCTCTTTGCGCGGATCGATCAAGCGGTCTTCACCCAATAAATTCAGCCACATCTGGCGCGTGCTGATACCGGCTTTAACGGCGAGTTCGTCGACAAAACTGGCGAGGGCAAATGAGTTATGCAGATTTTGCACGGCGCGGAACCAGCCAATGCGCACATGGGTAGAGGCTTTTTGCGTTTCGCAGCTGAAATTATTCAGCGCAAAGGGCAGATCGGCAAAACCTTGCGCCAGTAGACCATCCGCCGGTACATCGGATTTGCCGTCAAAGGTCCAGCCAATCGGGGGATGCGCGACGCGCTGCACCCAAAAATCCGCAGCTTTTTTATCGGTGACTTCTGCTTTGCAATAATTCGCGGCGATGGAGTGGTAGTAACCGTGTTTGACGTCGTCTTCGCGGGACCAGATCACTTTTACCGGCTTGCCCGTCGCCACCGCTAATTCCACGGCTTCCAATGCAAAATCATTTTTGCCTTTGCGACCGAAGGCGCCTCCCATCATGGTGGTGTTGATTTCCACTTTGTCGCCGTCTTTTTCGGGGTTTAAACCCAATTCGGCAAGCACCAGACTTTTACACCATTGCGGCGTTTGGGTGCCGGCCCATACTGTGCATTTGCCATCTTTAATAACCGCTGTGGCCGCCGGAGTTTCCATGGACATATGGTGGTGATAGGGCATGGTGTAAACCGCTTCCACCGTGCGCTCCAGATTGTATTTGTGGTCGTTGACCTTGCCTTTGCCGCGCACCACTGCGCCGGGTTCTTTCACTCGCGCTGCCAAATCCTGTTTATAGGTTTCGGAGTTGTGGCTGGCGTTGCTGCCGAGATCCCATTCCACTTTGAGTTTTTTACGGCCTTCCAAAGCTGCCCAGGTGTTGGTGGCGACAACGGCAACGCCCGAAACCGGGTTCATGCCCACCGGCATTGAGCGGTCTTTCAGGCGCACCACGGCTACCACGCCGGCGACTTTTTTCGCTTCGGCGTCGTTAAAGGATTTCACTTTGCCACCCACGGTCGGGGGGCGTTCGATGGTGGCGATCAACATGCCCGGCACTTGCACGTCCTGAGCGTAGATCGCTTTGCCTTGCACGATATTTTCGTGGCCGGTTAATTTCACGTCTTTGCCGATCAGGCGAAATTCGTTCGGCTTTTTCAATTGCACTTTGGCCGGATCGGGCATGGGCAATTTCGCCGCGTCCGCCGCCAAATCGCCAAAGGCCAATTTTTCTCCGGTTTTGCTGTTCACCACAAAATGCTGCTGAGCTTTAACGGCGGATTTATCCACCTTCCAGCGATTCGCCGCTGCCTGCTC
Organism: Pseudomonadota bacterium; assembly: GCA_023416875.1. Taxonomy (GTDB): domain Bacteria; phylum Pseudomonadota; class Gammaproteobacteria; order Pseudomonadales; family Cellvibrionaceae; genus UBA5868. Next base: position 596 of record JAEZGT010000028.1, on the reverse strand, counting down.
CAACATATCCCGCGCCACCGCGCCCATCTGGCGGATATGCGCAAAAAATTTGCGGATGGAGGCGGAGCCGCCAGTGCTCTGGTTGCCGTAACGCGCATCCGCTTTGCCCAGAGTGACTTTCACTCGCGACCAATCTGCTTCCAGTTCATCGGCGATGATTTGCGGCACGCTGGTGTTGATGCCTTGGCCCATTTCCATGCGGTGGCAAATGATGTCCACCGTGCCGTCCGGCGCGATGCTGACGAAATAGCCGAGATTGTTAGCTGCTGCGGTAGAAGCAGGTGCGTTCACCGCCGCCAAAACTTCGCCCGTAAGATTGCTGCCAATGACCAGAGCGCCTGCGCCCAAGCCGAGTTTGGTCAGAAAATCCCGTCGATTGATGTGAATAATCGCGTCCATTTACACGCCCCCCTTCGCTGATTTGACTTCCTGGATCATCACTGCAGCCGTCTGAATGGCCTGTTTGATCCGCGGATAAGTGCCGCAACGGCAGATATTGCCCTGCATATAACTTTCGATGTCGTTTTCTGTAGGTTTGGGGTTCTGCTGGAGCAGCGCGGCTGCGCTCATGATCTGGCCGCACTGGCAGTAGCCAC
>JAEZGT010000005.1 GCA_023416875.1 Pseudomonadota bacterium | reverse complement strand
ATTTCGCCCGCGATGAATCTGTTTTCGCTGGGCTTCCCGATTACGATTTTGATGGGCTTGCTGTGCATTTATCTGACGCTGCCCACCCTCGCTGAAACCTCCCTCCACCTGACGCGCACCCTGCTCGACAACATTGGCGCCATTCTGCAGGAGGCGCATCGTGTCTGAGCAGAACAGCTCTCAGGAAAAAACCGAAGAAGCGTCGGAACACAAACTTAAAAAGAGCAAAACCGAAGGTCAGGTGGCGCGCTCCAAAGATCTGGCGACCACCATTTCTCTGCTCGCCACTCTGTTTGTGCTGAAATTCTTTGTGGTGTTTTTCTACGAGCTTTTGCGGGACAGTTTTCATCTGTCGTATATCAACTTTCACAACAGCGAAGTGGGACTGGACGATCTGCGCCTGATGATGGCGCACAACTTGGTGCTGTTTATTACCTTCCTGCTGCCCCTGTTGATTACCCCCATGCTGGTGGTAGCGCTCTCGCTGGTGCCGGGCGGCTGGGTGTTTGCGGGTAAAAACTTTTATCCCAAGTTCAGCAAGCTCAATCCGATTGCCGGTCTGGGACGCATAGTCTCCATGCAGAACTGGGCCGAGCTGGGCAAATCGGTGCTCAAAATTCTGGTGTTGCTCGGCGTGGCCTGGTATCTGGTTGTCGATGCAATTCCACAGCTCATCGCACTGCAACGGACTAATCTATTAAATGCCATCGCCAGTGCCTTGTCGCTGGCATTTAATCTGATGCTGGTGCTGTTGATGGTGTTTGTGGTGTTTTCGTTTATCGATATTCCGCTGCAGCGATTTTTCTTTCTCAAGAAAATGCGCATGACCAAGCAGGAGCGCAAAGAAGAACATAAAAATCAGGAAGGTCGGCCGGAAGTGAAAGCGCGCATCAAACAATTGCAGCGCCAATTGCTTCAGCGACAGGTTAACCATGTGCTGAAAAAAGCCGATGTGGTGATCGTCAACCCGCAACACTACGCGGTGGCATTGAAATACGATCCCCAAAAAGCCCAAGCGCCGTTTGTGCTGGCCAAAGGTGCCGATGAGATGGCGCTTTATATTCGCAAGATCGCCGCCGGCCACGAGTTGGAAGTGATTGAGCTGCCGCCCCTGGCGCGCGCGATTTATTTTACGACGCAGGTTAACCAGCAGATTCCGGCGCCGCTCTATGCCGCCGTGGCCCGCGTGTTGACCTACGTGTTGCAACTGCGCGCCTACCGTCAGGGACGGCGGGCCAAACCGCAACTACCGGACAATCTTAATATTCCAGCCAGTATGGCGAACAAGGCATAACGATGAATTTATTGCAGCAACTTACACCGACCTTTCGTAGTGGCCGTATCGGGATTCCGCTGCTGATCCTGTCAATTCTGGCGATGATCGTGCTGCCGCTGCCGCCGCAGCTGCTCGATATTTTATTTACGTTCAATATTGCCATGGCGGTATTGGTGCTACTCGTGAGCGTGTCGGCACGTAGTCCGCTGGATTTCTCGCTGTTCCCCACGGTGATTCTCGTTACCACATTATTGCGTTTGTGTTTGAACGTGGCATCCACGCGTGTGGTACTGCTGGAAGGACACACAGGCACAGGCGCGGCCGGTAAGGTGATTGAAGCCTTTGGTGAAGTCGTCATCGGCGGCAATTTTATTGTCGGTCTGGTGGTCTTCATCATTTTGATGATCGTGAACTTTATCGTGATCACCAAAGGTGGCGAGCGTATTTCCGAAGTGACGGCGCGTTTTACCCTGGACGCCCTGCCCGGTAAACAAATGGCGATCGACGCCGACCTTAACGCCGGCTTGATCAACCAGCATGACGCCAAGGCGCGCCGTCAGGAAGTCGCCAAAGAAGCCGATTTTTACAGCGCAATGGATGGCGCCTCCAAATTTGTGCGCGGTGACGCGATTGCCGGCATTTTAATTCTTCTGATTAACCTGTTCGGTGGTTTTGCCATCGGCATATTTGTGTATGACCTGGATGCCGGAGCTGCTTTCAAGCAGTACGCCCTGTTGTCGATTGGTGATGGTCTGGTCGCGCAGATTCCAGCGATCTTACTGTCCACAGCGGCCGCGATTATCGTTACGCGCATCAACGAATCCTCAGACATTACCACTCAGGTTCACCACCAGTTACTGGCTTCCCCCTCCACGCTCTACACAGTAGCGGGGATTATGGTGGTGATGGGATTAGTGCCGGGCATGCCGCATATGGCGTTTCTGGGCTTCGGTGGATTGATAGGGTTTATAGGCTGGTGTGTGGCGCGCAAAGGGCCGCCAATTGATGCGCCCAGCCAGGAAAAACTAGACGCGATCAGCAATGCCATGGAACAGGAACGCGCACAGAATCTGGCCTGGGATGATATTCCGGTGGTTGAGCGCTTATCCATTTCGCTCGGTTACAAACTGGTCAGTCTGGTGAATGAAGCATCCGGCGCGCCTTTGGTGCAACGGGTGCGCGGCGTGCGGCGAACCCTGTCGGAAAATCTCGGCTTTCTGCTACCGGAAATCCAGATCCGCGACAGCCTGCGCTTGAAAGCCTCGCAATACAATATTTACATCAACGGCGAACGCATCGACGGAGCCGAGCTGCACGCGGATCGTTTGATGGCGATTCCATCGCCCGAAATCTATGGCGAAGTGGATGGCATTTTGGGCATAGACCCCGCGTACCGCATGCCGGTGGTATGGATTGTCCCCACCGATAAAGCACGCGCGCTGAATCTGGGTTATCAGGTGATCGATTGCGCAAGCGTGGTGGCAACCCATTTGAGCAAAGTCGTTCGCGCGCATCTGCCCGACATCATCAAACATGAAGATGTGGACCAGTTGATGCAACGTTTAACGATGCTGTCCCCCAAGCTGGCGGAGACACTCAAAGGTCAGCTTAGCCTTACGCAGCAACATCGTGTTTATCGTCAACTGATGCAGGAAGAAGTATCACTGAAAGATATTGTCACTGTCGCCACGGCACTGGTGGAAGGCAGCGAAAGCACCAAAGATCCGGTGTTACTCGCATCTGATGTGCGTTACGCCTTGCGCCGCAGCATCATGACGAGCATCGCCGGTGAACGTACCGAGATCGCGGTATTTATTTTGGATAACAACCTCGAAAATACCCTGCTAAGTGCGCTCAGCCTTGCCCAACACGCGGGGCCGGTGAGTCTCGACAATATTCCGGTTGAGCCCAACCTGCTCAACCAGTTGCAGACCACCATGCCGGTAGTGAAGGAAAAGCTGCGTAAAGAGGGGCATCCGCCCATTCTGACCGTCGTACCACAACTGCGCCCCTTACTTGCACGTTATGCCCGAGTGTTTTGTCCCGGCCTGCATGTGATCTCGCAAAACGAGATTCCGGACAATGTCAGCGTCAGTATTCTCGGCACCTTGGGTTAACGAAGTTATAGACCGCGTGAGGCAAGCATCTCCTGAACCAGCTCACTGTAATCCGGTGAGGGTTTGGTCAGGGTAAAGCCGGATTCAAAGAAATCCGGTTTGTCGCTTTCCCGCGACCACATGCAGATCACATCGATATCCATCACCAGCATTTCGTCTTCCGCAACGCGCATTTTCAGCCGCAACGGCAAGCGGGTATCAACAACCTGAGGGGTATCACTGAGCAAGCGCAATCCGGTTTCAGAAAGATCAGCCACGTAACCGAGCAGATAATCGTTATCGCGGTTAAGGACTTTTATGCGGTGCATGAAAC
>JAEZGT010000391.1 GCA_023416875.1 Pseudomonadota bacterium | reverse complement strand
AGGCTGAACAGACTGCCGAACCAATAATAACGGCACGACCAACTGACTTGATGATGGGACCGAACATAATCGCCTCATGTTGTTGGTGGGAGATTCGAAGCTGTTCATAGCTGCGCGCTCGCGAGTTATGAACAGCCGTTAATTATTTTTATAGTTGATAAGTGTAGACGGATTTTAGAGCGCGGTGACTTTGCCGGTCCGGGCAAAGGTCGACGTTATTTTGCGATAGGTGTTGCGCAGCGGCCGGCCGAACCAGGAGCTTTCCACCTCAAACACATCACCTTCTTGCGCTTCTACAGCATCAGCAAAACTCAAAGTGCTGGTACCGAAAAAGTGGATATGCACGTCGCCGGGGCGCAAAAACGCGTTGTATTTGAAGTGGTGATATTCCAGGTTGGCGATGGTGTGCGTCATATTATCTTCGCCACTGACAAAATTTTTCTGCCAGATGACTTGATCATCGCGAAGAATTTTTGACGTGCCATTGATATTGCTCGGCAATTCACCCAGCGCTAATTCCGGACCTATGGAACAAGGACGCAGTTTGCTATGCGCCAGATAGAGATAATTAATTTTTTCAGTTTTGTGATCAGAAAATTCGTTGCCGATCGCAAAGCCCAAGCGGAACGGCGTGCCGTCGTTGCCAATAATATAAATTCCCACAACCTCGACCTCGTCACCGAGATCCAGAGCAAATTCAGGGGATTCAACAGCTCCGCCAGGAGCGATCACTATGCTGCCGTCGCCTTTGTAAAACCACTCGGGCTGCACGCCGACGCTTCCAGGTGCGGGTTTGCCGCCTTCCAGCCCCATGCGAAACATGCGCATCGAATCGGTCATTTGTGCGTCATCTGCGGCGGCGAGTTTGGCATGCATACTCGCGCGGGTGTCGGCGCTGCCCAGATGGGTCAGACCTGTACCGGCAACCAACATATGCGCGGGATCAGGATGGGTGATGGGAGGAAGCAAGCGACCGCTTTTTTCCAAGTCGTCGTAACTCAGAAAATTACCACTGCGGAACTGCTCTGCCAGCTCGGCCAAGCCGAAGCCAAGGGCGATGGCTTCTTGCGCCAGAGCATAAACGCCGCCTTGCCATGTCAGTGCTTCAATTTGCGCTGCGTCGTGCACAAGGCCGACGCACAGTTCGCCATCAAGGCCGCTGTACTGAATAATATTTTTTTTCATTAACGTGGAAACTTTTTATCGAAATCCCGGCGCGAATCCATCAACAAGGTGCGCACTGCCTTTTCCGCCTTGGCAGGACTTTTTGCCGCAATGGCCCGATAAACCGCTTCGTGCCGCGGCAGAGAAATTTCGTGAATTTCTTCGCCCCAAGAAGTGAGACTGATGGAAATGGCCAGAGCATTGTGGAGAGTGTGGCCGATATAGCGAATCACATCATTGTGGGTTGCATCCAATATCGCCTGGTGAAAGCGTACATCCGGTTCGATTGAGTCAGCGACTGTGGGAGCTGTCGCCATATCACGATAGGCCGCCGCAATACGGTTAATATCCTCGTCTGTCGCTTTTTCCGCGGCTAATGCCGCAGCGCTTGGTTCGATCGCGAGACGCGCTTCAAACAACATATCGAGAAATTCGTGCGCGGGCAGCGTTTGCGTTACCCAATTCAGCACATCAGGATCTAATAAATTCCAACGATCTTTACTCTGTACTATAGTGCCGACCTTCGGTTTGGAATTCAGCAGACCTTTGGCGATCAGAATTTTGGTCGCCTCACGCACTATGGGGCGGCTAACGCCAAATTCAGCACACAATTCGGGCTCAATTGGCAATTGCTGCCCTTGCTTATAATGCCCTTGAACGATCCGACGCCCTATGCGCTCAACAGTCTGAGCATTTAAATTTTTTGGCTGAAATTGTCTAATTTGCATAAACGTGACGGCTTGATCTCAAAGGTTGGCGGACTATATCATATGATGATTACAAACAAAAACTACCCGAAGCCACTATCGGCCAGGCGCACTCAACAAAAGATCCATTCTCCATGAGCAAATCCAAACGCAGTTTACGGTCGGCCCAGTGGTTTGGGACCAACGATAAAAATGGCTTCATGTATCGAAGCTGGATGAAAAACCAAGGAATTCCTGAGCATCAATTCGGCGGCAAGCCGATTATCGGCATTTGCAACACTTGGTCCGAACTGACTCCGTGTAATGCTCATCTGCGCGAAATTGCCGAGCGCGTCAAACAAGGCGTCTACGAAGCCGGTGGCTTGCCGGTGGAATTTCCGGTTTTTTCCAATGGCGAATCCAATCTCCGCCCCACCGCCATGCTGACACGCAATCTGGCTTCCATGGATGTGGAAGAAGCCATTCGCGGCAACCCAATAGACGGTGTGGTACTGCTGGTCGGGTGTGACAAAACCACGCCGGCGTTGCTAATGGGCGCCGCAAGCTGTGATGTCCCAGCCATAGTAGTCTCCGGCGGGCCGATGCTCAACGGCAAACATCACGGAAAAGATGTCGGATCCGGGACGCTGGTCTGGCAAATGCACGAAAAATTGAAAACTGGCGAAGTTTCACTCGACGAATTTCTCAGTGCCGAAAGCAGCATGTCCCGCTCCGCTGGCAGCTGCAATACCATGGGTACCGCGTCCACCATGGCGTGCATGGCGGAATCTCTCGGCACTTCCCTGCCTCACAACGCCGCGATTCCCGCAGTGGACTCTCGCCGCTATGTATTGGCCCACCTGTCCGGTATGCGCATTGTCGATATGGTGGAAGAAGATTTGCGCCTGAGCAAAATTCTCACTCGCGAAGCCTTTATCAATGCAATCCGCACCAATGCCGCTATCGGCGGTTCCACCAATGCGGTTATTCACCTCAAAGCCATTGCACAGCGCATTGGTGTCAGTCTGAATCTCGACGATTGGCAGACCTATGGCAAAAATGTTCCGACACTCGTCAATCTTTTGCCGTCTGGCAAATATTTGATGGAAGAATTTTATTATTCCGGCGGATTGCCAGCGGTGTTACGCCGTTTGGGCGAACAAAATTTATTGGAAAAAAATGCGCTGACTGCAAACGGTCGTAGCATTTGGGAAAACGTTGAAAACGCGCCTTGCTATAACGACGATGTCATTCGCACCGTAGAAAATCCGCTGGTGAAAAGCGGTGGAATTTGTATTCTGCGCGGCAACCTCGCGCCGCGCGGCGCCGTGCTTAAACCTTCCGCTGCCAGCCCACACTTGATGAAACACCGCGGCCGCGCTGTGGTATTCAATAATTTCGACGATTACAAAGCCCGCATTGATGACGAGTCTTTGGATATCGACGAAACCTGCATTATGGTGATGAAAAATTGCGGGCCCAAGGGATATCCCGGCATGGCTGAGGTGGGCAATATGGGCTTGCCGGCAAAGCTTTTGAAAAAAGGCGTCAAGGATATGGTGCGTATTTCCGATGCGCGCATGAGCGGCACCGCGTTCGGCACGGTGGTGCTGCATGTGGCTCCGGAAGCGATGGAATTCGGTCCCCTAGCCGCCGTGCAAAATGGCGACATGATTTCCCTGGACGCGGAAAAAGGTGTGCTGCATCTGGAAGTGAGCGACGAGGAAATTGCATCGCGCATCGAAGAGTTGAAAAAGCAGCAGCCGTTTATCAAAACCGGCGGTTATCTCGAGCTTTACCGCAAGCACGTATTGCAGGCCGATGAAGGTTGCGATTTTGATTTCCTGGTCGGCTGCCGCGGTGCCGATGTGCCGGCCCACTCCCATTGATGGAAATTTCTGCCATGGCACTCAGCAATCAATATCCGAGCCTGAAAGATAAAGTGGTGTTTATCACCGGTGGCGCCACAGGTATAGGCGCCGCGCTGGTTGAAGCGTTTTGTCAGCAAGGCGCGCGGGTGGCATTCGTCGATATATTGGCTGCGGAAGCGGACCAGTTGGTGCGCAAAATTGGCGAAATCCCCGGGGCCACCACACCGCATTTTTTCCAGTGCGACCTCACCCGCACAACGGATTTGCAAAATGTGTTGAAGATCGTCGACGCACAACTCGGGTCGGTGACCGTGCTGCTCAATAACGCCGCCAGCGACACCCGCCACGATTTCCGCACCGTTGATGAGGACTATTGGAACAGCCGCATCAACGTCAACCTGCGCCATGCCTTTTTCGCCATTCAGGCGGTCTATCCCGGCATGAAGGCAGCGGGCGGCGGCTCCATTGTCAATTTCGGCTCCATGAGCTGGTACGAGTGCCAGGGCGGCATGACCGGCTACACCACAGCCAAGGCGGCACTGGAAGGTATGACCCGCGGCTTGGCCCGGGATTTAGGCCAGGACAATATCCGCATCAACACCCTGATTCCTGGGTGGGTGATGACCGAACGGCAACTGCGCGACTGGGTCAACGAAGACACCCTGAAAGACATACAGCGCAGCCAATGCCTGAAAAATCCGCTGATGCCGGACGACATAAGCGCTATGGCGCTGTTCTTGGCATCCGACGACAGCAAAATGTGCACCGCGCAAAACTTCATAGTTGATGGCGGCTGGATCTAACCGAATTGAGGCGAGCATGACGATTACCGGGAAACAATTGATTGGCGGTGAATGGACCCAAGGAGAAGCGGGGAGCTTCCACGGGGTCAACCCGCAAACCGGGCAGAAACTGGAGCCCGCTATTTCCTCCGCATCCAACCGGCAGGTGGAGGCGGCAGTGCGCATGGCGGAAGCCGCCAGCAAAAAATTTCGCCATACCTCCCTGAGCGCTCGCGCGGCCTTTTTGCGCAACTGCGCCGAGCAGATCATGGCCCTGGGTGATGAACTGCTGGAGCGACTCTCGGCAGAGACCGGCTATCCTAGAGGCCGCGCGGAAATGGAGCGCGGCCGCACCTGCAATCAGCTGCGCATGTTCGCCGACTACATCGAGACCGGCGCCCATTTGGATGCGCGTATCGACACTGCCCTGCCCGAGCGCCAACCCATACCGCGCCCAGATCTGCGCCATGTCAACCAGCCCATAGGGCCGGTGGTGGTATTCGGCGCGAGCAACTTCCCTATGGCTTTCTCCGTCGCCGGTGGCGACACCGCCTCTGCGCTGGCGGCCGGTTGCCCGGTGATCGTCAAAGGCCATCCATCGCACCCGGGCACCAGCGAGCTGGTTGCCCAGGCGATTGCCAAAGCGGTGAACCAGGCCGATCTGCCCCGCGGTGTGTTTTCGTTCCTGATCGACGACGGCCACAATGTCGGCGCCCAGCTGGTGAAAGCCCCGGCTGTCCGCGCAGTGGGCTTTACCGGTTCCTTCGCCGGCGGCACAGCGCTGATGGCACTGGCCAATGAGCGCCCCGACCCGATTCCCGTATTTGCCGAAATGGGCAGCAGTAACCCAGTGTTCCTGCTGCCCGAAGCGCTTAAACAAAACGGCGCCAGCATCGCCCAAGGCTTTGTCGGTTCCTTTACCCTCGGTTCTGGCCAGTTCTGTGTAAAACCCGGTTTGGTAATCGCCGTGGAAGGCGAGCCGCTGCAGGAATTTATCGCCACAGCGAAAAAACTGGTGGAGGAAATCCCCTCCACGGTCATGCTTAACGACCGCATCTGCCAGACCTTCCAGCGCGCCGTGTCCGGCCGCTCCAGCGACGGCAAACTCGAGGTGGTAGCTCAGGGCAAGGCTCTGGCCGATGTAGACGGCTTTTACTCTCAGGTGACCTTGTTTGCCACAACAGCGAAGGAGATCCTTGAGCACCCCGATTTGATGGTAGAAACCTTTGGCCCCGCGTCGGTCATCGTCAAATGCCGCGACCGCGACGAGATGCTGAAAGTTGCACGCCGCCTGCCCGGTCAGCTCACTGCGACCGTACAGTGCATCACCGCCGAACTGGCCGAATACGGCGAACTGCTCGACCAATTGGCGGAG
>JAEZGT010000390.1 GCA_023416875.1 Pseudomonadota bacterium | reverse complement strand
GCCTTTGGCAGCGAGGGAAATTAATTGCAGCCGATGCGGGTTTGGGAGACGGCGATGTTGTCGTAGACAGAGGTATTGGCGCCCTGCCCTTGCCATCCAATGCGCACCAAACGAACATTTACGTCATAAAAACCGCCATGGTCATTCAACCAACGGCTGTCATAACCGGTGTTGCGATCATTGTCGATTGTCAGACCGTCGATCAGGCGATCGTTGAACCAAAGTTGCATCAAATCGTTCGTGTTGTCGTAGAAAATTTCCACACAGCTAAGCTGTCCAGGCGTTAATTGAAAAGAAGTATTCGACTCACTGGGGTTATATAAATTCGGCGATACCGTATCTCCTGCCGATGCGTGGTTCCACATGAGTTTGTTGTCACTATTGAAGAAGCGCAGGCGAACTGAACTGTCATCCATATTGGAAGTGCCATTTTCCAACAAGACAAAGAAATTGACGGCACCTTGAGCAGCTTGGGCATGCTTAACATGGAACCGAACATAGGCACTTTGAAGATCGGCAACTGCATTTATATCCAGCAAAGCCGGAGCGGCATAATCGCCAGGAGCCACCATTTCAATAGCCTTGCTACCGCCAACGCCTCCTGAGACATAACGGTAACTGCCGCTTTTACCACCGTTCTGGAAGGTAAGACCCGCCGGTAATTCCCCAGCGACGGCATTTTCAAAATCCTGACAATACAAAACCCCGCCACCGCAATTGCCAACCACACCCGAGCTACTCGAACTGGAAGACGAACTACTGGAACTCGAACTGGAGGAAGAGCTGCTGGAACTGCTTGAGCTGGATGACGAAGATGAAGAGGATGAAGACGAACTGCTTGATGAGCTACTACTGGACGAGCTGGAACTGCCCGTACCGGAAGAGCTGGTACCGCCGCAGGCGGTAAGCAGCAATGCCAGGCTCAAAAAAATAAGAGGTTGTTTCATGATGGCCACCGGTTTTTTCGTTTATGCGGTGCCCCCAATCGGGCGCGCTGGAGGTGGCGATCTTATAGTAGTGATGACTGCCGCGTCCGCGCGGCGGATCAACATTTTGTGAACCTCAGCGTATATCCCGGCGCGCGCTGGCGTTGCCCAGGTCCTTCACCCGCTGCGCGATGGGTGGCATTTCCTCGCGATCGATGCGCACATCCAGCAGCACCGGCCCGCGCAATTGCTGGAATGTATCGAAATCCATCTCCTCAATCTGCGCGGCGGAGTGCACCACTATGCCGGGCACGCCGATAGACTGGGCCTGCATGGCGTAATTCACGCGGTTCAGCTCCCAGCCGATGGGCTCAGCACCGGCGATGCGCTGGCCGTGCATCACCATCCCCAGAGCGGCGTCGTTGAGCACGATAAACACCACCGGCAGACGGTGCTGCGCCGCTACGCTGATCTCCTGCGCACTCATCAGATAGGCTCCGTCGCCCACCAGACATACCGTCAGCACGTCTGGATTGGCCTTGGCTGAGCCGATCGCCGCCGCCAATCCCCAGCCCATGGCGGCGAAGCCGGTGCCGAGGCGCACCCGACCCTGATAATCCCTGTTAACCAAATAGTGAGTGGCCCAGGCCCAGGTGTTGCCGGCGTCGAGATAGACACGCGCATCCGGCGGCAGCACGCGATTGAGCGTCGCCATCAAGCGCTGCGGTTTGACCGGAGTCGATAGGTCGCTGCAGCGCTCGCCAGCATCCAGCGTCGCGCGTGTACCCAGGCAGTTCACCGGCACCTCGCGCTCCACGCAACACCGCCAGCGCTTGCCGCCGGCCAGAGCATCTTTGACCAGCAGGTTGAGCTTGCTGAACACCAAATCGGGGTCGCTGCACACATGGTGATTGGCCATGGGCGAACGGGTGAAATGCTCGGCGTTCTGATCGATGTGCACCAGGCGGGTGTTGAGCAGGTGGGCGTCCCAGCCGCCTGTGGCAAGTTCAGTCAGATCGCTGCCCACGGCCAGAATCAGATCCGGCCGACCCTCGCTTAAGACGGCGCGGGCGGAACTGTGACCGGCGAAACCGTAGACTCCGCGATAAAGCGGATGGCGCTCGTCCACCCAGTATTTGCCGGTGGGGCCCACCACAAACGGCGCATTCACCTTTTCACAAAAGGCCACCACCTGTTCTGCAGCGGGGCCGATTTCGCCGTCGATAAACACCGCGAGAGTATCCACCTTGAAGACCTTGCGCCAAAGCACCTCGATGGCGCGATCGTCGGCGATCTTAAAGTCGTGGGCGAACAGATCCGCGTGAATCCGCCGCGGCGGCGCACTGGTAAAACTCAGCACATCCGAGGGAATACTCAAATGGGCGGGCGCATGGGGACTGCGATGGGCAGCCATAATCGCGGAGATCAGCTTGCTCTCCAACTGCTCGGCGTGGGAAACCAGCGAGGAAAATACCGTGCAGTGGCGCATCATCGCCACTGTGTCTATGGCGGTGCAGCTGCTCTCCTGCAAAGCGCGGCGGCCGAATTTCGGCAGCGCGGTCTGAGCGGTGATTACCAGCATGGGGACATGGTCCGCCATGGCGGAACTCACCCCGGTGATCAGATTGGTGGCGCCCGGTCCGGTGGTGGAGCAGACCACCCCCATGCGGCCAGTTTCCCGATAGTAGCCGTCGGCCATATAGGCGGCGCCGCACTCGTGGCGCGCCACCACCAATTGCGGCCCGCCGGCCCGGCCGCTTCTGGCCAGGGCGTCGAAGAGCGGTTCTATAGCGCCGCCAGGAACACCAAAGACCCACTCGATACCGAGTTGGGCAAGATAATTAACGATCATGTCGGCAAAGGTTGTTTTTTGCGCGGCGCGCAATATGGGGGCAAGACTGCTATCAAACATAAGACCACCAAAATAAGTGAGCACACACCCTTGGCTTGCAGCCTGGGAGCAGCGTTAATCGTTCCGAGGAACGAATCGGGAATGGGGTTAGAGCGAACGCGGCAGGGCGCGTGGCGCTACCCCGTCGTATTGAACATCCGTGCAGGTTTGCGGCAGGAAAGCCTGAGCAGGCTGATCGTAGAGATCCACGTAACAGGCCAGCACGCCGCTCGAAACGTCGGCGGTGCGGATGCGGTAGACCTCCGTAGCGGAAAATCCCTGGTCCATCAGGAATGCGCAGGCGTAAGCCGCCGCATTCATATCGGCCTGGTGATGCACCCGCAGATGCTCCGCCAGACCTTCAACAAAATTCACATAAGGCCCCGGCGTAAAACCGAGTTCGGCGGTGAAACGCCGCATGGGTTCCAGGCGCTCGTCAGCGA
>JAEZGT010000304.1 GCA_023416875.1 Pseudomonadota bacterium | reverse complement strand
ATCCGGGCACCATTGGGGAGCAGGCCATGCAGGATGCAGAATTAGTGATGATCCCCAATGAAACGCTGCGCCATACTTTTAATCAGCTCTGGTATTACGGCCATATACGTCTGATTCCCAAGCCCGGATATTCCTCTGCTGTTCTGGAAGAAAAAGTGATGAATTTATTGCGCGAACGCCACAAGGTTCACCCAAAAGACACTGGCGTTTTCGGTAGTTTTAATACAGAAAAGGTTTACCAGCAGGTGCAAGGGTTGTTCACGGGAATCGCCGCGTTCAGTTGGTTTGTCGCCCTGGGAACCATACTCGCAGGAGTGATTGGTGTCGGCAATATCATGCTGATTACGGTAAAGGAGCGCACGCGCGAAATTGGTCTGCGCAAAGCGCTCGGCGCGACGGCTGGTTCTATCGTCACCATGATCGTGCAGGAAGCGGTGATTATTACTGCAGTTGCGGGTTATATGGGGTTGGTGTTGGGGGTGCTGGTACTGGAATTGGTCCGGTCCATCGCCCAGGATATGCCAGGGGTGCGTTTTCTTGCGCTTGTGGAAATCGATTTTAAAACGGCGATTACGGCCATTTTAGTATTGGTTGTGGCCGGCTTTTTTGCGTCACTGCTGCCGGCGAGTAAGGCGGCTAAAGTGAATCCCATTGTTGCGTTGCAGGATGAGTAAACCCTGCGTCCAAAACAATTATTACGATCCAAAGAGGACACATGAAAAAATTTTTTCTGGCATTGGTAGGAATTCTGATTCTGGCAATGTTTGTCGGTACTACCGTATTTCTCTACCGTAAATCCCAGGAAGCGCCGGTGATTTATCAAACGGCAACGCCTTTCACTACCGACATAGTGCGCAAGACCGTTGCGACGGGCAAAATCGTCCCGCGCAAGGAGATCGCCATAAAGTCGCGTGTTCCTGGTGTTATTGCGGAGGTCTATGTCGAAGCGGGCCAGCAAATCGAAAAAGGCGAGAAAATTGCGAGGATCGAATTGTTGCCCGATTTGCAATTTTTGAACAGCGCAGAATCCGACTTGGAAAAAGCCAAGATCAATTTAGAAAATGCCAAGCGGGATTATGAACGGCAGAAGGCATTGTTCCGCGATAAATTGATTTCAGAAACCGATTTTAACCGTTACGAAGTGCAATACCGTTTGGCGGAAGAAGCCGTGCGCGGCGCCGAGGATAACGTTGCACTCATTCGCGACGGCGCCACCAAAAAATCCGGCATGGTATCCAATATCGTTATGGCGACCGCGTCGGGAATATTGCTCGATGTACCAGTAAAAGAAGGCGGTTTCGTTATCCAGAGCAATACCTTCAACGAGGGAACCACCATCGCCACCGTCGCCAATATGGAAGATATGATTTTTGAGGGGCGGGTAGATGAATCTGAAGTCGGTAAATTAAAAGAGGGAATGCCACTGGAATTGCGCGTCGGAGCCATTGGCGACCCGCGTTTTTCTGCAAACCTGGAATACATCGCACCTAAAGGCGTTGACGATCAGGGCACCATTAAATTTGAAATTCGCGCGGCTGTAACCTTGAGTGCTGACGCGTTTTTACGCGCCGGCTACAGTGCCAATGCGGATATAGTTCTGGAAAAACGCGATCAGGTGCTCGCCATCAACGAGGCGAATTTGATTGTTGAGGGTAATAAAACTTTTGTTGAGGTGGAAACTGGGCCGCAACAATTTGCCCGCCGCGAAGTGGTTGCTGGTTTATCTGACGGCATCAATATTGAAATTGTCAGCGGCCTCAAGGAAAACGAAGCCATCAAACAACTTTAAGAGAACAGCCTATGCGTCTGCGCACCACCTTTAAATTAATTTTTTTCGTGGCGCTGGCGGCTTTTCTCTACGGCGGTTATCTTTTCAACGAAACCCGCTGGGGCCGAAAATGGCAGCCGGCGGACGCGATTCTCCCTACCAACGTCAAATATTACGGCGCGCTGAAAGATGGTTTTCTCGAAGGGCCGGGAGAGCTGGTCGGCGCGGACGGCTCGCATTTTGTTGGCGAATTTCAGCGCGGACTTATTCACGGCCACGGCGAGTGGCGCGATCTTAACGCCACCTATAAAGGTGAATTCGCTAACGGCATGTTCCACGGTGGAGGCACTTTGACCTACCACAACGGCATGATTTATTCCGGCGAATTCCGCAACAATCGTATGCACGGCAAAGGGCGGATGCAGTGGCCCAATGGCGATACCTTTGAGGGTGAATTCGCCGACGATCAGATGGCGGCGGGAATTTTCCGGGAAAAGAGCGGTGATATGTATGAAGGTACATTTGCCGGCGGCTTATATCACGGCAAAGGCACTTATACTTCCGCTAATGGTGACCACTACAGCGGCGATTTTGTCTCCGGCAATTTTACCGGTAAGGGGCGTATCGAACTGGCCGAGGGCTTGGTGTACGAAGGCGAGATTCGCGACTGGATTTATCACGGCCAAGGTACGCTCACCGATCCTCGGGGAGTTGTTTATACCGGCGCGTTCGAAAATGGGCTCTACCACGGCCCTGGAGAACTTCGCATCCAGGAGCCCGATAGCGACGAATCCCGTGTGCTGAAAGGCAATTGGGTTCATGGTGAATATGAAGGAGTGGCGGAAATCTTAGCCGCCCCCAAACCACAGGTGGAAGAATTGCTGTATACCCAACCGGCATTGCTGGATGCCGCTATGGCCAATATTGCGGACCAAACGCCAGAGAAAATTGATTTTTATTTTCTCGGCATGGCCGGCGATGGTGAGCAGGAAATATTTCTGCGCGAATTGCGTTATGTCAGTGAACAGCTGACTCAGCCTCTCGATATTGCGCAGCGCCAGATTCTGTTGGTCAACAATCGCGAAACTACACCAACCCATCCCCTAGCCACGCGCACCAGTCTCGCCCGCGCTGTCGATGCCCTGGGCAATAAAATGGATAGAGCCCAGGACATTCTGTTGCTGTATCTCACCAGTCACGGCACGGAGGATCATCAATTCCATATCGCCATGCCCGGCTTGGAGCTGCCCGCCATCGGCAAGGATGATCTGAGCGCTATTCTGGATAAATCCGGCGTGCGCTGGCGTGTGGTCATTATTTCCGCCTGTTATTCCGGCGGTTTTATCCCCAGTCTGCAAAATGCAAATACCCTGGTCATCACCGCTGCGCGTGATGACCGCCGCTCTTTCGGCTGCGACGATCGCAACGATATGACCTATTTCGCCCGCGCGTATTTCAAAGAATCATTGGCGCAGACCACAGATTTTATCGCCGCCTACGACAATGCAAAAAATCTAATCAGCGAATGGGAGGA